>JADFOC010000364.1 GCA_022563075.1 Pseudomonadota bacterium | reverse complement strand
ACACTCGCAAACAGAGTTAAATAGAGTGGCGCGTCAGCTTAACGAACGACCACGAGAAACATTAGAATTCGAAACACCAGCAGAAAGATTTAGCGCATGTGTTGCGTTGACCGATTGAAATCGCATTTGAAACGAGACAGTCGAACCAGAGACTGCCTGTGCCGGAGCTGAAATTTCGATACCGGTTAAGGCAGGATTGAAGTAAAAGCTACTCTGAGCTTCATGTAACAACTCGGTGGTTCCTGGTCTTGTCGCTCTGATCTTCCATATATAGGTACCAACCGGCTCGGTGCCTGTTAGTTGATATTCGAAAACCGAAATCAATCCTGTATCAAAGCCTGGAGTCAGTTGAAAATCACTGACGATAGGCACCCAGGAAACTGGATCGGTGTTGGCAATAACAGCTCCTATTACCCCATCCCGGAGTACTAGAAATGCTTCTGTCTGTTGGTCGGGCAGCACGAGCGAAAGAAACAGATCCATACCCAGGTTTGCGTCCATCTGCAAATTATTAATCCTTGCCAGCAATAGAAGGATGTCATCTTTTCCTAATTGCTCATCTCCCAGCGCTGCGGTTAACGACCAACAATAGTTAAAACTGCCAGACAAATTCTCGATAGCATCCAGCCAGTCAGCAACCTGCTTACTAACAACACAGACCGAGGAATTGTCGAAGTGAAATGCGCTCAGTGTCAAATTCAGGTAATCCTCGTAGAGCACTGCGGTAACACTGTTGCCATTGATGAAAAATTTTGAAAGTAACGGTAGCAGCACGAGGCTCGATGGAATTACGCCAGATAAACTATTGAAGCCCAAGTTGAGATAAGAAAGATTTGGCAAATTATTAAGTTCAGGAATTGAGCCACTGAATTGATTGTCAAAGAAATCTGCGCTGCTAAGTTGGGTAAGCCCGCTTATATCGGGCAATGGACCTGTAAGTTGATTAAAATTCAGATTAAGATTCGTTAGAGCTGACAAGGCACCAAGCGCGGGAACCTCACCTGCTAGTCCATTATCTGCAACATTTAGCCTCGTCACAGAACCATTTTCACAGGTGATTCCACTCCAGCCACACGGAGAATCGTCCAGCCAGTTGTTGTTATCCGTCCAACTAGTGCCATTGGTTGAGTTATAAAAATCAACCAGCGTTTCGCACTGAACCTGCGGAATATCAGTCTGTGACGCACAGTCAGCCATGACTGCGGAGGAATACCCGGTTGTAATCAGGATAAAGAGCAATGTAAGTAGTGGGGAATTATTGGTTTTTGACTGCAACAACATTTCATAAGCCTTTAGCAAATAAATTGAGTTAAGATTAAATCAAATATGATTCTCCAGAGCAAATCTGTAGAGTGAAGATTAGCTTTGAGATGGAGCTAGAATGTAATGAAGTCAAAGTCATACGCAAAGGACAGCGATTGAAGGTATGGATTTGAAGGATTAGGTTAAATCGCTAATGTTCGCTTTGGGTTGCGGACATTATAACCGCTGTATTTTAACTCTGACCCATCATTTCAGAAATATCACGGGGCTCTACGAAGGAAACAGTATGACTAATCTTGGCAAATAAAGCGTAGACCTACATCGGGATAGCTTTTATTCTTCATATCCACCATTTCTCTACTTAGGAACCAGGCAGATGCGAGCAGTTTTTTATCCTTTAATTCTTATAATCTCTCTGTTAATGACGGGCGGGAATTCCATAGTAGCACAAGCTAACTGCGGCCAAGATGTGAATCCGCGAACAGCGCAGTCGCAGATTCTCTAGGTCACCGGTGAGCTGACAGAGAAACAATGTCACAATTCGAATACCTCTCAGTGCTTATTTCCATCTTGATCGGCCTCGGGATCACACAGATGACGATCTCCTGGGGACAGCTTCTGCAGCATCCTGATCAGGTCCGCTTCTCCTGGTTGCACGGGTTCTGGTCGGTGTTCATCCTGTTTATCATGATCCAGTTTTGGTGGGCATTTTGGAGCTACCGCACAGTCACCGACTGGTCGCTCGCCTGGCTTTTTATAAAAGTGTTGCAAGGTATCTCGCTCGTGTTCTGCACCATTCTGATTCTCCCCGGGCGCGTGAGTGCAGAAGTTATCGACCTCGATGCTCTGTACTACGCCAACGCACGCGCCTTCTTCCTATTCGCCATGGCGTTTCTCGTTCTCTCTTCTGTGGGGGACACGTTGATCTTGGGAATGCCCCTCGTACACACTGAGAACGTCATTCGAGTGGCGGGATTGGGGCTACTTTCGCTAGTGGCCTGGTCCACGGATCGGCGCTTGCACGTCGGAGTGCCGATCGTCTCGGTTGTCCTCCTGGCCGTCTTCTTAGCGCGAGCCTACATGCCATGAGGGTGTATTCCTGCAGGTAAGTCTGCACTTTGGGGCTGTTTGCGAGGTATTTTTTAGAGAATCCCAAGTGTCCGCTTCAGGCCCTGAGGTGTTCGGTCAGCCTCATACCCTGCAAGCCCCACCATTATGTCCGCTTTGGCTCAGAAAGCCGACATTTAGCCAGATTCCACTGACTCAGTCAAAATCGATTTCCAAGTTTAGGTTAGGGCTCGGAGGCCAATTGTTGAATTGCATCCATAGCTGACCCATTTACTTCCCATATCTGTATTGAATTTCGATACATTCATGATGTTGCCAAGCCCTTAATCTAGTCAGGGTAGGCGGATCAATTATTTCTGCCATTCCTGGGTCAGTTCTCAGCGCAAATCAACAACCACGAGAAACATTGAAATTTGAAACGCCAGCAGAGAGATTTAGTGCATGTGTTGCGTTGACCGATTGAAATCGCAGCCAATAGCAGACACTTAAAATTCGCATTAACGTCACGCGATTCTGCCGCGCGGCTCGCACTTTGACAAGCCCAGCCTACGCACCAGACCTTCCGCGTCAATATCAATCGTTTGCCGTCGGGACTAATCCCCCGGCTGCGCCCACACAACTAGCCACCCTAGCACCATGAGCCCGGCAAAGGGTGCCGACAGCACCGACCGAAGACTCTCACGTCGTGACGTGAGCATGATAATGATAATCACGGTCAGGACAAAGTTTAAGACGTTGTTGAGTCCCAGCCATGGGTGGCCAAGGTAATTGACACTAGATAATACTCGGCTGGATCGCCTGAATCTCTGCCCCATGGCGACAGACCACCAGGGGCACTTGTAATTTAGCAATCCAAGAGAAGGCGGTGGATTCAAGGAATCAAGATTCATTAACCAATCAGAGATAGCGAGATTTCTGATTCGGCATAAGTCCACCATCAGCCGGGAAATAAGTTAAACACAGGCTATTCAACGAGCTTATGCTATAACTGGTCGTCCATTTCCTGCCTGCGAGCACCACCCAGAATGCCTGGCATTGAGTAATTCCCCTCATGGCAGGCGAACTCGTAGAGTCTTTCGTAAGCAGCTCTTCTAATTAGAGGCAATTC
>JADFOC010000363.1 GCA_022563075.1 Pseudomonadota bacterium | reverse complement strand
GGTGACATCGCTTCATTGAAAAACGTGATTGGCGAGCAAACGGCTGGCATCGTGATCGAGCCCATTCAGGGTGAAGGCGGCATACAAGTGGCCCAACCTGACTATCTGGCCGCCGTAAGGCAACTGTGCGATGACCAGGACCTGGTACTCATGTTCGACGAAGTCCAGTGTGGTGTGGCCCGAACCGGCACCCTCTACGCCTATCAACAGTTGGGTGCGACGCCAGATGTGCTGGCTTCTGCCAAGGGGCTGGGCGGGGGTTTCCCGGTGGGTGCCTGCCTTGCCAGTGAGACCCTGGCAGCACCTATGATCGCCGGCACTCATGGCAGCACCTTCGGCGGTAATCCACTGGCGATGGCAGTGGCCAATGCCGTCATCGACGAATTATCCGAGCCAGGCTTCCTGCAGCGATTAACCGAGAACGGTGAGTATTTCACTGGCCGGTTGCGGCAATTGGTGGATGCTCACCCAACTCTGCTGCAACAGGTTACTGGTCTTGGTCTGATGATCGGCTTACAGTGTCACATCGACATGGCTGAATTGGTTGCCCGTTTGCAGCAGGCAGGACTGTTAGTGGTGAAGTCCGGTGGCAATAGCATCCGTATTATGCCGCCCCTGAATGTGGCGCAGTCAGAACTCGATGAAGCTTTAGCTATTTTCTCTAAGGTACTGACTGACTGGTGATTAGTTCCAGTCGAAATATTTCGAGGTGACTATGAAGAAAACCAAAACTCGACTGTTGCTGACTAAGACTGCCCTGCTGTTCGGCGGTCTGTTTATCTCCAGCCAGCTAGCCACCAACCCGGGCCTACTGCATGCACCCGATATTCAATCACTACAAAATACGACTGCTATGACTTCCGACTCTAAACAACTCGCCAATAATGATGCCCCCATCGTTCCCTTTGAAATAGCCGTGCCGGATCGCGCCATTGAAGACCTACGGCGACGTCTGGCCAACACTCGGCTGCCGGATCAGCTGGATAATTCCAGTTGGGAATACGGCACCAATTTGCAATACCTCCAGGAATTACTGGACTACTGGCAAAACGATTATGACTGGCGTGCACAAGAAACCGTTTTAAATCAATTTGATCAATTCAAAACTGAAGTCGATGGATTAGAGTTGCATTTCATCCATCAACGTTCAGCCAACGCCAATGCGATCCCGTTGATGATCGTGCATGGTTGGCCAGGTTCAATCAGTGAGTTTACCAAAATTATTGGACCGCTGACCGATCCTACCGCACATGGAGGCGAGCGTAGCGATTCATTTCATGTTATCGCGCCTTCGTTGCCAGGCTTTGGTTTTTCCGAGATTCCCAGCGAGCCCGGTTATAGCCCCGAGAAAATAGCCCACCTGTTAGCGGCGTTGATGCAGAAACTTGGCTACCAGCGCTATGCCATTGCTGGCGGCGATTGGGGAGCCATCATCAATCGGTATCTGGCCCATAATTATCCAGATCGTCTGATCGGGCTGCATTCGAACATGCTACTGGCAGGACCGCCGAGTGATGCAGCACAGCGCGATGCCGTGACCGATGCGGAGAATGCACTGCGAACGGCTCGCCGTAGCTTCATGCAAAATGAAAGAGCTTATCAACAGATTCAAGGCACTAAGCCCCAAAGTTTGGGTTATGGATTAAATGACTCTCCGGCAGGCTTAGCGGCCTGGATCGTGGAAAAATTTCACGGCTGGACCGATATGCCTCAGGGCGCTGATGGCTATCTGGATAACTACTTTAGTAAAGATGAATTACTGACCAATATCTCGATCTACTGGTTTACCCAAACCATCACCTCATCCACTCGCATCTATTATGCGAACAGCAACAACCCGATTGAAAATCCGATTGGCTTTATCAACGTTCCAACCGGTGCCGCTATCTTTCCTGCCGAAATATTCATTACTCCCAAAGCCTGGGCAGAAGCGTCCTATGACTTGCGTCATTGGAGTGTCATGCCAGAAGGCGGACACTTCGCAGCCTTGGAGCAACCAAAGCTCTATCTTGATGATTTGCGGGAGTTTTTTCGTTTACTACGCTGATTTGCTCAATCGATTTAAGCGCGAAAATGAGTCGGGTAAGCGGGTGAAAGAAGAAAAACAAGGGTGCGGGCCGCGCTGGCGATAGGCCGATGCTCTGCAGGGACTAGGCCCAGGCTCGCTGGTAGGGTTCGGGCAGTGACTTTTATCCCGCTGCAGGGATTTACCGCCAGGACTTCGGCGCCACTGCTGCATTCGGCGTGCAGATCGAAATTAGTTTATAAGTGAAGGGTAGCGGCATGAAATACGGTGCATTGATTTTAAGATGTGTAGCGATCAGCAGCTTGTTGCTGCCGGTGAATGCCCAGGAAATTACCTATCCAGACTCCTTCAATGAACCCATGCAACTGTTTGATGAAGCGCTGGGCGACTTCCACTTCGCAATTTCCTCAGGCAGTGAACGGGCCCAGGCTTATTTCGATCAGGGATTTCAATTGATGTACTCCTTTGCCAAGAATGATGCGGCTCGTTCATTTCAGGCATCACGCCTGGCCGATCCGGATTGTGCTATTTGTTGGTGGGGGGAAGCCTGGAGTTGGGGTTCCTATCTCAATGGCGCCATGACCACCGCGCAGGCGCCGCGTGCTCTGTTCGCACTGCAACAAGCCCGGGCACGAATCGAATCGGCCACAGACAAAGAAGCGGACATGATTCGCGCGCTGCAAACTCGGTACGTGGAAGACTTTGATCCTGCCACCAGGCGAGTACAGGATCAGGCTTATGCCGATGCCATGGCGGAACTGGCCGCCAAGTATGCCGCTGACCTGGACATCGTCACGCTCTATGGACAAGCCTTATTTCTGCTGGAAGAACGCCGCGGTTATCGTGAACTGGATGATCCTAATGTCATTCGATTACATGGTGTACTGCTTAGCGTGTTGGAAAAAGACATCAGGCACGTGGGCGCCTGTCACCTGCTGGTGCACGCCACCGAATCTACTGCTACCCCCGAGCTTGCCGCTCCCTGTGCGCGTTATCTTGGCGACGCGGTCCCTGGAGCCAGTCATATCAATCACATGCCCAGTCACACCTGGAATGAATTGGGGCTGTGGCACGATGCGGTAAGAGCCAATATTCGCGCGCGGCAGTCAGACCAGAAAGCGGCGTTCGGAGCGGGTTTCTCGATTTACCCCACGCACAATCTGACCATGCTTTACTATGCCGCCAGTATGGGCGGCGAAGGCGCAACCGCAATTCAGGCGGCCAGGGATCTGGCCAGGCTTAATCGCAACACGGCCATGCATGCACTGGCGCTGATTCGCTTCGGTCGCTTCGATGAAGTTTTGGAACTCACCGACCCACCGAATGGAGAGATCAATGTCAGCATGTACGACTTTGCCAAAGGCTATGCGGCGCTCAAACAAGATGAGTTGGGCAGCGCGCGAGCGACTCTGGAGGCATTGAAAGAAC
>JADFOC010000362.1 GCA_022563075.1 Pseudomonadota bacterium | reverse complement strand
ATCAGTTCGGGGATAAAAGCGGCGCGACTGGCGCCAGTGGAGTCATGCAGATAACGACCGACATGATCGCTACTGTTTCCCAAACCGTTTTCGTGCTGAGCGCTCTGTGAATTCAGCAGGATGCGAGCCGAACTGCATGCCGAAGCCGCCAGAACCACGCTGCGGCCTTGCAGTTGATATTCCTGTCGGTCTTCTTTATCGATATAGGAAACGCCAGTAGCGCGGCCTTCGCTATTGGTGGTCACTTTGCGCACCATGCAATTAGTATAGAGATCGACCTGACCCCCTCGTAAGGCTGGAGAGATCAGCACGGTGCCTGATGAAAAATCGGCGTGAACAGAACAGGCGCGACTGCATTGGGAGCAGTAGAAACATACTCCGCGATCGTTGTTGATACGTTTGGTTAAAATAGACTTCCTTGCAGGTATTACCGGCACGTTAGATTTTCTGGCTCCCCTTATATAGTACAGCTCGTGCAATCTTGGTTTCGGGGCTGGTAGAAAGAAGCCATCAGGATCGTTGTAAAGACCTTCATTGCTGCCGAACACACCGATTAACTTGTCGACTTTATCGTAATAGGGTTTCACATCTTGGTAACCGATGGGCCAGTTATCGCCGAGGCCATCTGAATCTTTGCGTTTAAAATCCAACGGACCGAAGCGCAGGGAAATACGGCCCCAGTGATTGGTTCTGCCGCCAAGCATGCGACCACGCCACCACATGAATTCGGTGTCGCCTTTCTGCGTGTAGGGTTCCCCATCCAGTTCCCAGCCACCGATGCAGGCGTTGTAGTCGCCGAAGGGTCGACGCGTGGTGCTGGCACCACGGCGTGGGGATTCCCAGGGGTATCTTAGCTGGGTTCTTTGTGCATCATCGGCGGGGTCGTAATCGGCGCCGGCTTCGACCAAGGCCACCTTGAGACCGGCATTGGCCAGTTGCAACGTGGCCATACCACCGCCGGCACCGGAGCCGACGATGATGACGTCATATTCTGATTCTGCCATGCCTGATTCTGCCTTAGAAGCGGAGACGGTTTAATGTGTTATAGCTGTAAGCAATCGAGTTGATGCCATCGTCAGGATTATCATGCTCAATGAAATAATGCTCGAAGCCTGCTATCTCGACATAAGCCAACAAATTGGCGAAATCGATAGTGCCATGACCAACATCCACCATGCTGCCGTCGCTGGCGCGATCTTTTATATGCAGCAACGCGAAACGACCGGGGTAATTTTCAAAATAGGGAATCGGATCTTGTCCGGCATTCACAATCCAGTACAGATCCATTTCCATGGTCACCAGGTCCGGCTCGGTGAGATTCAATAAGGAGTCATATCCCATCTTGCCATTCTGTACCTCAAATTCGAAGCTGTGATTGTGATAACCCATCTGGATGCCAACTTCTTTGCAAGCTTCGCCGGCACGGTTCAAGGTCTCGGCATGGCGCGCATAATGATCGAGGCTGCGTTCATCACCCGGTAGCGAAGGCACCACAATATATTTCTGGCCGATGGTGGCTGCCTTCTCTATCTCGGCTTGCAGATTGTCGCGAATAGCATTCAGATTTATGTGAGCGGCTGGTGAGATGAGTCCGTTATTGTCCAGTATGCTCTTAACTTCAGCAGGTGACTTGTCAAAGTAACCCGCAAATTCCATTTCCTTGAAGCCAATCTCTGCCAGCCGCGCCAGTGTCCCTTCGAAGTCCTGGCCCATTTCCCGACGCAGTGAATAAAGCTGCAAGCCAACGTTTTCAACGCGGTGGTTCTGGGCCAGCGCGTTTCGCCACGGTGTGGCTACGGCCAGGCCAGCAATGGCTGCGGTTCTCAGGAAATTACGTCTGGATTGTGGACGCTTGAAAATACTCTTTTTCATGGTGCCTAATCTCGGTGGATCGAGCGTGCAGTGTATCCAATCGGAAAACGATAAAACAGAGCCCAACTGTGCATTTGCCAGTGTTACCCCGCCCAAATCCAGACACTGCGGATTGCCGTTGACTTGAAACTACGCCAGGGCTTTGGCCCCATGTAACTCCATGCCTAGGGCGGAAACAGCTCAGAGTAGCTGACCAGCGTCAGTTCCAAAGTAGCAGCATCGGTTAGCTCGAAGTTCACTCGCAAGGTCTGAGCTTCAAACTGAATAACATCGCTATAGATATTGGTGGTGACTTCAAATATTCCGCTGCAATCCGGGGGTTCATTATTCTCATTCAGTGCATTAGTGGCATTGAATGGTCTGGATTTGGTGATTCTTAGTATGCCCTCTTCGGCTGAGACAAGCTGAAATCCAATATCAAATTCACTGATACCATCGATCGAGCTTGGCAGTCCACCTGAATAGATTCTAAGGCAGGTATAGATGACTGCATCGGCGGCATGCAAGCTACCAATATTATTAAATTCCAGCGCCAGCGAAGAATCTGGCGTTATCCCACTGTAGAGAGAAGGCCATTCATCTTTGGCGTGTGCATACAGCCACTCAACCACCTGCTGCGCGAATGTCGCAGAAATGGCGGGGACGTGCGGTCCGCCGTTCATGGTCCACAATTCAGCGGAGCCGCCGGTCTTGCATCCCGTTTGAAATGCAAGTGTTGTCGTTTCGTTGCCGTCAATGTTGACAACCAGATCCCGTTGTTCGCCGGCAATACTGACCGAGGTGCAGCCGTTATAGTTAGCCCATGTGGTTACGCTTGCCATCGCCCCCGGGTATTGGTTTCCCACGTTGGCACCGCCGGCATAGAAAACCAAGCCATCGGCGGTGCCGTGAATTTGCAGGATGTGCACCGGGCTTGCTGGTGCTGGGCGTTCTTCTATGTGGCTGGCACCAGCAAGGCTGACGATAGCGGCAATCGTGTTGGAATGGTCATAGGCCACTTGATAAGACATGTAGCCGCCATTGGAATGTCCGATCAAGTAAACGCGTCTGGCATCAATATTATAGTCGGCCTTAATTTCATCAATAATGC
The DNA here is from genome assembly GCA_022563075.1 of Pseudomonadota bacterium. GTDB lineage: Bacteria > Pseudomonadota > Gammaproteobacteria > Pseudomonadales > Pseudohongiellaceae > UBA9145. Next base: position 501 of record JADFOC010000362.1, on the reverse strand, counting down.
TTGCTATGTAGCCTGAATCATCCACCCCACTGTTGAAGAAATCACAGCAGGCTGGTGTTGCGTTCCAGAACGAGGTACCAACGGGATCTGTGTTGCCAGTGGGCGCGACGAAGATAAAACCGTAAGCGTCAGCCAGGTTGCTGATGCCAAGATAGGCATCCTGACTGGGTCCGCTGCTGCCAAATCCGTGCAACAGCACAATCAGCGGGGTTGCTGTGTTGGCATCGTAAGCGGCTGACACAGTCAAAGGTATATCTCCGCGTCCTAGGTTCACACTCTGAGCAACAGCAGATGTGAAACAAATACTGAGGAAGCAAAGGGCGAACCGAGTTCGAACGGTGATGGTCACCTGTTTCCTTCTGCTAATAGAGTGAGATGTCGAGAAATTCTATTTATCCAGGCTTTGCCAGATTGATCCTGCTTGACTGGAAGCAACCGCCTTCTCGATGAAGCGCATGCCTTTTAAACCGTCTTTAACTGTCGGTAGCAAGGAGTCTGAAT
>JADFOC010000361.1 GCA_022563075.1 Pseudomonadota bacterium | reverse complement strand
GAGTTGACGGCTTAAGACGTTAGCCAGTGCCGAACCCCCAAACAAAAGCGCCTGAAGCACTTTGTAATTGGAAGACCCGATTCCCTTACAGCGGACGGCGATGATATGCGTTCGAAACAACGTATTGTTGACGATCTCTCTCGCTCCATCAGGCCCCAATACTGCATACAGCATCGCGCGTGCTTTCTCGCTTATTTCATTGCTTGTCGGTTTGCTCGAATACTTCTCACGGCTATACAAGCTGGCAAGTCGATCGATAGCGGCAACCGGATCGGCAGTAGCGAGACAGCACATCCTCCAGGCGCCGGCCGACGAACCCAGGGAAACCAACTCCTGATCACGGCAGGAAAAGAATTCACCAAACAGATATCGATCCAGACCATAGACGACGAACCATTTAGGGCCGCCGGATGCGGCCAGCATGATCTTGAACTGAGCGGCATGCAGCCCTTCCTTACGAATGCGCTTGAGCGCCGTTGGACCGGCGAAAATAGACAGAGCTGACATGACTTGGGAATGATATAATCGTCTCGACTTTCAATCTACTGGCGATCACCGTCGCTGGTTATCCGGGTATAGTCAGAACTCTGCCACGTCGTAATTCGAGAATTTCTATAGACTCACCTATGCAGCATCCTCTATTGCACAACCGCAAGACCTTACTGTTCGTTTTAGCCATAGGAAATACCGTCGCCTTCGCGACCTGGCAGGTGTTGCTCAATAATTTTTCGGTAGAGCGGGTGGGTTTTACCGGCGAAGAGATCGGCATTCTGCAAAGCCTCCGAGAGGTGCCAGGCTTCCTCGCTTTCACCGCCATTCTGATAATGATCTATATCAGGCAACAGACATTTGCGATTCTGGCATTGCTTACCCTGGGTGTTGGCACCGCGATTACGGCGTTTTATCCTACCGCCTTATGGCTCTATTTCAGTACGGTGATCATGTCCATCGGCTTTCACTATCTGGAAACCCTGCACAGCTCGCTCAGCCTGCAATGGCTCAGCAAGGAGGAGGCACCTAAGGTACTTGGGCAACTACTTAGTGCCCGCGCCTTCTGTAACTTAATTGTACTCGGCGGCCTTTACATCTACCTGATGTATTTTCCGGCCAATTATGCAGTGATTTATAGCTTAGCGGGCGGCACTGCCATCGTGATTGGATTATTCTGCTGGAGTTCGATCCCGCATTTCGAAGACAGAGTCGTCCAAAGGAAAGAACTGTTCTTGCGCAAACAATACTGGCTGTATTATGTGCTGACTTTCCTGGCTGGAGCGAGGCGCCAGATATTCGTTGTCTTTGCCGGATTTCTGCTAGTAGAAAAATTTGGATTCCCGATCGAAAATGTAGTCTTACTGACGCTGGTAAACGCCTCGCTTACGTTTTGGCTGGCACCGAAGGTTGGTCGACTCATTGCTTATATTGGCGAGCGTCGGGCCCTGACTCTGGAATACGTCGGTCTATTTATTATTTTCGTCAGCTATGCGTTCGTCGACTCCATTGCCATAGCTGTCGTCCTGTACCTGCTGGATCACCTGTTCTTTGCCATGGCTATTGCGATCAAGACCTATTTCCAGAAGATTGCCGATCCGGCTGATATCGCTGCCACCTCGAGCATCAGCTTCACCATCAATCATATTGCTGCCGTGGTGTTGCCGGTGCTGCTCGGCTTCGTTTGGGTGATTAATCACAGTGCCGTATTTCTAGTGGGTGCTGCCATCGCCCTGGCTTCGCTGCTGTTATCGCAATTGATCCCGGACCACCCCAAACCAAGTTTTGAAACCCGTTTGATGGATCGACCGATCGTTTAAGGCTGGTTTCATTGATCCTGTTGCAGCGGGGTGATCCGCGCTTCCGCCGCCCGGTGCTGCTGCACAAAGTTCAGAGGAGCAAGCGATGCTTAGAATTATCGATTATCTGACTGCAAAAGAACCCAGTTAGCCCTGAAAATTTCGCCCTAGCGTTGACACCAGACATTTAACATACTTTCTAGATCTTTTTTGTTGATAGGCTTCGTAATGTGGTCATTCATACCTGCTGACAGGCTCGCATCGCGATGCCCCTGCAGCGCATGAGCGGTCATTGCCACAATGGGTTGCGCACTGACCCCAGATTGTAATTCCCGCTCGCGTATAAGTCGGGTTGCCGCCAGTCCATCAAGCACCGGCATCATGCAATCCATAAATACCAGATCAAAAGACTTCTTTTTTAAGGTTGCCACCGCTTCTTCACCGTCGCTGGCAAGCTCGACCCGGCAACCCAGCTTTTTCAACATGCCCTGGGCCACCTTCTGGTTTATCGGGTTGTCCTCCACCACCAGTACACTCGCTTCCAGCTTGCCTCTGGCTTCATCCACGGTATAGCTGGTGACGAAGGTGTCTTCTGCCTCGGGGTGAGCCACCAGTCGCAGGCAATCATGCAACTTGCCGGCGCGCATCGGTTTAGTCAGGAAACCATTGAATCCGGCTGTTTGCAGCATGCTGCGATCGCCTCGCTGACTGTGTGCGCAAACGGCGACAATCCGCGTGAATTCGATGTCCAGTAGTGATTTGAGTTGCTCTATCGCCGTCACGGCAGCCTCCGGACAGGTTGCGTCGATAATGACCAACTGATAACAAACCTGCATTGCACTCGAGTCGACGCAAGCAGACAGGTCCGCCACCAGGGTAAATGGTACGCCCCAGTCGGTCATGTATTTGGTGAGTACTTTGTTGCTCGTTGTGTTTTGACTGACAATCAGTGTAGTGGTTGCACTCAGGTTAAGATGAGGCGCTAGAGCAATCCGACTGGCGCTGGTCTCGCCGACGCGGATGGTAAACCAGAAAGTAGAGCCCTGGTTGGGTGTGGACTCGAGGCCAATTTCGCCTTGCATCATGTTGACCAGTCGCTGAGCCAAGGCTAAACCGAGACCCGTTCCTCCCTATTTTCGTGAAGTGGTTGCATCCGCTTGCGAAAAACTCTCAAATATATTGCTCTGCGCGGCTTCAGGTATGCCGATTCCGGTGTCACTCACAGCGAAGTTCAACACATCTGGTTCGGGATAGTCTACATGCACCAGTACCTCTCCCTCGGCGGTAAACTTAACCGCATTGCTGATGAGATTGTTTAGGACTTGCCGCAGTCGCGTCGGGTCGCCGATTACTCTTTGCGGTACCTTCGCAGAGATAAGTGAAGCGACCTCAATCCCCTTGGCAGAAGCCGGACCCGACATCAGCTGGATGATATCTTCGACCAGCGGCTGCACATCAAAGCCGATGTGTTCCAGCTCCAGTTTGCCCGCATCGATCTTCGACACATCCAATATGTCGTTCAGAATTGCCATCAGTGCTTCACCGGAAGTAAATGCCGTGTCGAGCAGATCGCGCTGTTCCGGATCTAGCTCATAGTCCAGTGCCAAGGTGATCATACCGAGGATGCCATTCATGGGCGTGCGAATCTCATGACTCATGTTGGCCAGAAAATCACCCTT
>JADFOC010000360.1 GCA_022563075.1 Pseudomonadota bacterium | reverse complement strand
CGGCATGTACTCCAGGTTTTCCGGTGCCAGCCGTGCCATGTCTTCGGATTGTCTCAATGCCTGCAGTAAATCATCATCTTCGAGACGATTGGTATTAACCGAAGCCACTCTCTGGCCGAATACGCTGGTGATGTTGACGGTAGTACTCTCGGAACCGCCGGCACTGGTGATGCGATTGGTGGCAACCCGAGTATAACCGCGCCAGCCTGAATTGATGTTTACGCGGCAGTGGTCAGCCTGAGAGAGTTGTAATATTCTCTCACTGATTGCTCTTAATTCGTCTGCGGACAGACCTCTAGCAGCTGCCATATATGTTAACTCTAATGCTAAGTAGTGTTGATGATATCGATATTCCTAAACAGGGAAATTGGACAGCCGTGGGATACCGCGTTCACCTGACCGGGTTGACCCTTGGCATCGCTGAATGATGCGCCCAGAAAATAGGTGCTGTCGCCGCCCAGAACATCCATCGAATTCCAGAATTCGGGAGTCCTTCCCACATAGGCGACATCCCGTAGCATGCGATGTTTCTTGCCATCCTTTATTTCCCAGAATACCTGCCCGGCAAATTGAATATTGTAGCGTTGCTGATCGATGGAATAGGAGCCGCGGCCTTCGATGAAGATGCCGTGGTCGGTGGCGGCGATGACATCCGCTGCACTGAGGTCCTCGGTTCCGGGCATCAGAGAGACATTTGGCATGCGTTGAAATGGCATGCTCTGCCAATTTTGGCCGTAGGAACAACCATGGCTACGGCTGACACCGGTCTGAGCAGAAATCCAGGGGGCCTGCTCTCTGGTGGTCTGATAATCCACGAAGATGCCGTCTTCAATAATCGGCCAGGACTCGGCCGGGACGCCTTCATCATCCCAACCGGTGGTGGCGCAACCGCCAAACTCGGTACGGTTACCAATGAACTGCATGAAGTCGGGACCTAGCTGAGTATTGCCTAGCACTTCTTCTGGGGGGTATAGAAACGAAGTACCTGCATAGTTCGCTTCATAACCCAGTGCTCGGTCGAGTTCAGTTGGGTGACCAATCGATTCGTGAATAGTTAGCCAGAGGTTGGAGGGATGCAGTATCAGATCCCAGGTGCCCGGTGCTACTGAGACTGCCTCCAGTTTCATGGCGGCTTCTTCGGCCCACCGGGGCGCATTGCCCACCAGGTTTAGCCCGATGATGTATTCATAACCACGGCCAGCGGGTTCAACCACTGCTCCCCGCGTTTGAAAATCGCTGCCATCGGCGGAGATGGCGGTAATAGTCATGGCGGGATTAACGCGCAGGAAAGTCTGATCGATATAGGAGCCCTCAGAGGTTGCTACCAGTCTTTCTTCTTTTACGGAAAGGATACTGCTGGCAACGAAGCGAATATTATTTACTCGCAGTGCTTCTTCATTGGCGCGCAACAACAAGGCGGCTTTGTCTTGCAGCGAGACATCAAAAGGATCAATCGAATGTGGTGTAACCCAATGCGCATCGGGATAGACATCGACCGGGGCGAGTATTGTCTGCGCGGGCGCGACCTGGTTGTTTGCGCGCGCGATAGCTACCGCTTCCCGGGCCATGTTCATCACCGTTTGGCGTGATAGATCCTGGGTGGCGGCGAAGCCCCAGGAACCTCCCACCAACGCGCGCAGATTAATGCCGAATGAATCGGTGCTCTGAACCTGGGTAATGGTTTGTTCTCGCGTGCCGATAGCCTCGAACTGCGTCCTGATGACCCGCGCATCGGCATAGTCGGCGCCGGCGTCCATGGCAACATCGATGGCGTGTAACAGCAGCGCTTTTTCGGTGGAGGTGAGACTCTGTGCGGCGACCAACTTTGACTTGGAAGCAATCGCGCCGGTGGCCGCGGCGGTTCCGGCCAACTTGATGAAATGCCGGCGTGAAAACTGACTCATCTGGTGCATCGGTAAGCCGGCAGCCGAAACCGAGGCTTGGTGATTTAGTGGAATAGGCAGTCGACGCATATCCATACCTGGTTGGTTATTGTCGGGCCAGCATAACGTACAACCAGCAGCTTGCCAATGCGGTAAATCCAGGGGGAATGGCTGTGCTAGTCCCCCAGATTTTCCTTAAACAAATTAAAAATTCGACGGTATTCATCCAGCCAACTCGACGGTTCACGGAAGCCGTGAGCTTCGATTGGAAAGATGGCCATCTCCCAATTCTCTTTCTTCAATTCGATCAGACGTTGCACTAATCGCACCGAGTCCTGGAAGAACACGTTGTCGTCCTGCATGCCGTGGGCTATCAGTAATGGCGCATTCAGTCCTTCCGCGAACTCTATCGGCGAGCTCTTTGCATAGGCAGTCGGATCAAGACTGGGAATGTTTAATATGTTCGATGTGTAACCATGGTTGTAGTGCGCCCAATCGGTTACCGGCCTGAGCGCCGCGCCACAGGCAAACAAATCCGGTTCGGTAAACAGTGCCATCAGCGTCAGGAAGCCGCCATAAGATCCGCCGTAAGTACAGATTCGATTACGGTCGACATTTTTATGAGCAACCAACCAGTCGATGCCATCGGCGAGGTCTTGTACTTCAGGCGTACCCATCTGCTGATAGATGGCGGTGCGCCAGTCTCGGCCATAACCCCGGGAGGCACGATAGTCCATGTCCAGAACCACGTAGCCCTGTTGTACCAGCAGGGAATGAAACATGAATTCCCTGAAATAGCCCGACCAACCCTGATGCGCATTTTGCAGGTAACCGGCACCGTGAATAAATATTACGGCGGCCCGCGCTTCGGTGTTGTCGTCGACAGGCGTGTAGACACGAGAGTGAATGGCATCTGCAACATTGGAAGAGGGTACGCTAACGAATTCCGGTTCTGCCCATGCCACGGCACTGAATTCTTCACTGATGGTTTGAGTCAGGCGGGTAATTCGAGAGTTGGGTCGGGTGGTTTTCACATAGAGCTCAGGAGGACTCAATGCATCGCTGTGCTCGATGAGTAATCTGGATTCATCCGGCGACAACATGAAGCGATTCATGCCGCCGAGGTCAGTGAGTTGCTCTAACTCTTTCGATGCAATATTTAGCCGAAAAATTTCGTGAATGCCGGGATGATTAACGTTACCTCGAAAATAGATGTAACGACCGTTCTTAGTGAGGATCGCATCACTTACTTCAAATTTTCCGTGAGTGAGTTGTTCGGTGTTGCCGTCTTCGAATATATATAAATGCCCAAAACCGTCTGCCTCGGACAGGAAGTAACCCGACTCATTGTCTGGCAACCAGTTCGCGGCGATAAATCCCCGATTAATCCAGGCCGGATCATGGTTGTGATGAATCAAACTCAAGTGCTCATGCTCCAGGTTCAGGGGACTCATCAAACTGTCATTGTCATTCTCGTTGTTGTTGTCAGAGTCAGAGTCATCGGATTTTTCTGCCACTCTGAGCAATTCCAGGTCCTGTGTTTTTAGGTGTAACAACGAACGGTCCTTGTTGTCGCGGCTGATGGC
>JADFOC010000359.1 GCA_022563075.1 Pseudomonadota bacterium | reverse complement strand
CGGTAAAAACGGTATCGCCCACAAAGATTTGATCGCGCCTGCGAAGCTGTCTTGAACTGCCGCTAGAGTCTCGCGCCGTAACTTCGCCACTAACCATGATTATACGTCCGGCGAGTCCAGCGTCCTGGTCGGAGCCAACTTGGGCCATGCTGAGGGGGGAAGAGACTGCGAACAATATTGCAATCAGATATGCACCCAGACATTTAGCCTGTTTTCTTAACCTGTTTCGAATGGTGCCGATTTTTCTGCCCATGAGTCGCAGTCCTTTCCTATTTTTAATATGGCGTTTGACCTGATTTCCGAAAGAACTGCTGTCGCTATCGAATTTGAAACCATGGCAGGTCGATTATTATTGTGTGGCACAGCTATTTGCTGATTCACCTCGGTAATTCGAATTTGAAATGTTACTCCTGGTATGTAATAAATGTGTGATAGATTTCGCAGGGCGATCTAATTTACCGACTATTTGTGTGATGCAGTTGGCAATACGGCCCAATATGCACGCTTTTTTTCTATAAGTAACGATGTTTCCTAAAGTTATTCGCTATATCGATGTCGAGTTGCTGCCTGGTTGCGGGTAAGTAAAACAGAGAAATTGGCCATCATTTCGAGTTAAAAGTCACGCAATCATGGGATTCAAGCCGGTCTTAAGCGCCTTCTTGCACGGGTTGGCTCAATTTGACTGTAAAAAAAATACAAAAAAGGTAAAAGCATGAAGAATTTCTTGCTCCAATTATTGGTATTCGCAGGTGGTGGATCATTGCTGTTGGTTGGCGTTGTGCAAGCACAAAACACAGTAGGACGTCTGCCCATCGATCCAGTGGCAACTGCCTCGATTCTTGCATCCACAACCGATGAGGAATTTCTCACCCGTTGGGTGAATGTATTGCCTGATCATCTGACCATACCAAGCCCCCGTGATGTGCTCGGGTATACCGTAGGTACGCCCGGTGAACTCACTCAGGTAGATGACATGTATCGTTACTTCGAAGCGCTGGCAGCAGCGTCTGACCGGGTCGAGATATTCCAGTTAGGTCAGAGTTTTGAAGAGCGCGACATGTTGCTGGTGGCCATCGCCGAACCCGAATACCTGGCCAATATTGAAACCTACAAAGCCTATCTAAACGACCTGTCCGATCCGCGGGTCACCGATCGTGAGGCGGCGGAAGCAATCATTGAACTAGCCAAGCCAATTTTCTGGATAACTGCCGGATTGCATTCTCCTGAACTGGGTCCACCAGAAATGGTGATGGAGCTGGCCTATCGTCTAGCGGTCGAGACCAGAGAGCCATTCGCAAACATCCGTGCCAATGTTATTACCTTGATTACTCCGGTTTTCGAAGTGGATGGTCGAACGCGACAGGTAGACTGGTACAAACGCAATATCAAAGGTCATACAGATTATTTTGATATGCCACCACGCAGTGTCCCCTTCTGGGGTCATTACACCTATCACGATAACAATCGCGATGGCATTTCTATCAGCCAACCTATAACTCAGAATTATGTCAATGGTGTTTACGAATGGAAGCCCACCATCAGCCTCGATCTGCATGAATCTGTACCGTTACTCTATGTGGCTGGCGGCACCGGGCCATATAACGAAGGTGTTAGCCCCATTACCATCAGCGAATGGCAACTACTGGCTAATTATGAAATTTCCCGCCTCACCGGACTGGGATTAGAAGGCGTTTGGACCTGGGGATATTATACCGGTTGGTATCCGGGTTACATGCTGTGGGCAACCAATAACCACAACAGCATGGGTAGATTCTACGAAACTTTTGGTAACGGCAGTGCCGAAACCATGGATCGCGATATCAGTAATTCGAGATTCGCCGGCAAAGACGTGACCAGCAGGCAGTGGTACCGAGCGGCGCCGCCACCGAAAAAATTTACCTGGTCGATGCGCAACAATACTAACTATATGCAAACCGGCGTGATTGCCTCGCTGGAACTGGTGGCGCAGAGCGGCAAGATGTTCTTGTCCAATTACTATCAGAAAGGCGTGGATGCCCTGGAACAAGGCACGGAAGATGCTCCCTATGCCTACTTGATTCCCAAAGAACAGCGTGATCCCGGTTCGGCCAATTACATGGTAGGTGCTCTTGGCCGACACGCCATCGAGATTCAAAGGGCAACTGTCGCCGGTAAATATGGAGACGTCGAGATCACAGTGGGTGATTTACTGATTAAGCTGAACCAACCCTATGGGCCACTCGCAAAAACATTGTTGGAAAAGCAGGAGTTTCCCAGTGACGTAGAAGTACCGCCCTACGATGACGTGTCCTGGACTTTTGGCCTGGTCTATGGCGTGGCTGTTGAAGCTATCGATGACGCAGCGGTTCTCGAGCATGCAACAGAGAACTACGATCAAGGCGATGGCTATCTGTCCCGAACCGCGTTGCCGAGTAGCGGCGATATCTGGGTAATTCCCAATCACGCTCAGCGGGAGTTCGGTCCTATGCGCTTTGCACTTGGTGATGTAGAGGTTCTGATCACGGAAGAGGAATTTGCAGTCAGTGGTAAGAATTACCCGGCTGGAACTCTCATACTGAATCTTGATGAGATGAACCGAGCCGAGGTCGCCCGCGTTTTGGCAGGCACTAATCTGGTGGTCGAAAGTCTGATGCAAATGCCAGACGTCGCCACGCACGAGCTGGATTTGCCTAGACTGGGTATTTATCAATCCTGGACTTCAACTCAGAATGCCGGCTGGGTGCGTTATACCCTGGATGAGGCCAGTGTGCCCTACACCCTGTTCTCCAAGGACCGGGCCAGAGCAGGTGATCTGCTTGGGGAATTCGATGTGATTCTGATTCCTCATATGAGCAGTGGCACCAGCCTCGCCAGCATAATGGGTGGCATCGATCCCAAATGGTCACCGCTACCTTATACCGATACACCGGAATCGCCCAGTCACGGACATATTCTTAGCTCTGAGGATATCACCGGTGGCCTCGGTTTCACTGGGATGGCGGCCTTCGATGAGTTTATTCGAGGTGGTGGCACTCTGATTACTCTGGGGTCTGCCGGAGTGATTGTGACAGACTCCGGCATTCTCCGAGGCATTATCAAACGTAGCGCCGGCAGTATGAATACACCTGGCTCTATCATGACGGTCAAGGTGACGGATCACAGTTCACCACTGGTCTACGGTTATGATGAAATCACCCACGTATTTCGCACCAATGGCCCCATCTTCGGCGTCGCCGATCACAATCGCGACATGGTCAGTCTTCAGTTCGGTGTCAAGGACTATCGAGAAGATGAAGACAGTGAACACGATCGCCAGAATGCCGTGGAGCGGGCGATTGATCCGCCCGCCCGATACCGCCACGCCGCTCATGACCAAACTCCGAATTGCCGGCGCTACGGAACCACAGATTGAGACGAATTTCGACGGAATACGACGGCTCGGGCGCGATTGTCCGGCGCTCAGGCGTACTGCTTGAAGACCTAGGCGAGGTTGGCGTTGACTTCCTCGTG
>JADFOC010000358.1 GCA_022563075.1 Pseudomonadota bacterium | reverse complement strand
ACTGCTGCCGCCAGGACATTTGCCGCAGAGGCATCGGCATAGCGCCCCACTCGCCAGTATATGTGTGAAGGCATGTGCACCAGGTGTCCGGCACCCGGCACCAGTGTCCGGAGGGTGTCGGCGAATGCTTCGGCGCGTTCCGGCTGGGAAGATGCCTCTACTGCATGTATATAAAGATGGATCGCCAACGGATGCTGCGGCGATCTTCCGAGTACAGTTTCCAGCACCTCGAGGACCTCAACGGTTAAGGGTTTGGGATTGTCAGGGTCAAGCCAGTAGTCCCATGGCATCGTATTCATCATCGATTCTGCAAACAATGATGCAGCATCGTCGTCCAGGGGATATTTGTGATGTAATTCCCGCATCGCAATTTCATATGCTTTATCGAGCGGTTCACGGGAGGTCGACGGATCGCCATCATAGCGTGTCGCAAGTGCATCGATGTAGTCGCGTTCCACTGCAGATGCATTACTATTGAGCGCCAACGCTGTTTGGATGGCGGCGTAAGCTCTGGCGCGTTCATCGTCACTCATGACAACCTTACCATTGCTTGTCACATTGATGTTCGGTCCGAGTGCCAGCGCCTCTCCCCAGTAGCACATAGCACATTCCGGGTCGAGTGTTTGTGCCGCCTGGAATGAGCGCACCGATTCGGCGTGATTAAACGCGAAATCGATGATCATCCCCTGATCGAAATAGCGTTGCGCATCAGGATCACCGGTGGTAATTGGATGATGATGGTTGCCCATGCCGTCGAACAAGGGCGCGCCGGCTCGGCTTGCCAGATCACTCCCGTTCTCTCTCGCAGCGTTGTCTGAGTTGGGGTCCGGTGCGCAGGCTGCGAGCGACAATAGGGCAGCGAGCACCGCAAGGAATACATTTGGTCGAGTTCTCATTAGCTACCTCTCCACCGGCACGGCGCCGGATTTGTTGTTGTTTTTCTGAGCACAAAAACGTGGTTAGATTTCCGGGGACAGTTTACTCAATTCCGCGGACAGTTGTAAGGCAGGGAAACATGCGGAACGGATCTTTCTTGATAGCATCAGTAGCACCGACGAACCGATTCTGGCGCGCACTGAAATAATAGGGACACCTGGTTCCCCGGCTAAATGACCAGGATCAGATCGCGAATGGCATCGAGTGTGGTGCGCGCTCGCGCTTCGAGTTCGGCATCGGATGCACTGCTGACCGGGTGATCGATAACTGCAAATTTGTAGTCAGGCATACCCAAGGCCTGGGCCATTAGTTCGGCGGCGCTGACAAATTTAGTCGTCATTACACCCAGCGCAGGCGTGCCCAGCCGTTCGCTGCTGATGGCGTCATGCAAACTGCACGACGAGCAGCTGCCTCAGTCGCCGAGTCCTGTTACGGCCAGGTCCCAGTTCCTGACCTCATCGATAATCGATTCTTCTGCTGGCGCACTGTAGTTTGCTTTCGTGCGCAGTATGACGTTGGCAACCTGGTAGCGCTCTCGAAGCAGTCTATCCAGATGCGCGAAGAATCCAGCGGTGCCTTCCTTCCCATTAGAAATCAGTCCCACAGTTTTGCCTTTTAAGGAGCGCAAGCGTGGGGCTGGTTTCAGTGCCTGTGGAGTAGCTTCACTGGTGGGATCGAGTACGCGAATTGTCATCGTGATGCTCCGATAATCATTCTCCTGGCGGCGGTGTTGCTCATGGGCTACTCGGTGGCTCACAGTCAATACAGACGCCGATGGCGGCGGTGACCGCCTGACTTTTGGTGCCAAGCCAGGGTGGAATTATTGCGCCGAAGCCGCCGGCTGGCCCACCGGCTGCGACGATCAGCAGATGCTCGGGCGAAGGCAGCGCCGTGTATTCGGTGTCGCCCTTGTCGCGAACCACAGCGCCTTTGCCAACGCTGGACCATTCGCCTCGTTTGATTCTGGCCTGGCGAAATATGGTTTCCGCAATGTCTGATTTGGTCCAGCCGGCATTCTGCAAAAGATCGCGATGCTGTTTTGGAATTACCAGCACATAGTTACCCGACCAGATCGAATAGTTGCGCATGTTGGCACGCATCTCAGCCGCGTAGGTCTCGAGAATTTCTTCGGGCTGCGTAGTCCATTCATTCATGATCTGGCGCGGGGCTCCAGCCGCAAAGACGGTAACGGTCGAGACATCACTCGGGAAACCTCGTGTCTGCGCGACAGATTGCCACCGGGTGCCTTCTTCGTCCTCGGCAATGCAGTAACTTATCTTACCGGGATGACCAAGAGTTGATCTGTCAATGGCGCCAGGACTCACTTCCAGTATATTAATTAGCCCGAGGCGAATGGCCCTGCCAATAACCGAAGTCGCCCGATCGCTGTTTCCCAACACATTAAAATCACTGCGGGCATCGATTTCCTTTCTTATTGGTCCGTTGAGAATGACCAACACTGCACAACCTCCGGTACTTGCGGTAGCGCCATGTAATAGAAATTCTTGCTGTAGCATCGCCATCCATGCCGTGACCACCACCGGAAAATGGTTGGGTAGACAACCAGCCATTACCGCGTTGATAGCCAGCTTTTCGGCGGTGATGGGGCGTTCTCTAACCGGCTCGATGCCGATCACTTCCTTAGCTGCCAGGTTCACCCAGTCGAGACAGGCTGCCACCGCAGCAGGCGTTGGCGGTACGATCGGAAAACCATCGGTCCAGCCACGACTGTGGTAGAACTCCTGGACATCAGAGGAAGAATCGAGGTCATAATGTTTTGAGAGTAGATTCATGGATATCTGAATAAATAGTAAAAAATAGGGACAGATCTATATTCCCTTCCGGAAAAAGATCAGCCCCTATTTATTCCTTCGCTTTTTCTTACTGCCCGGTGTACTCACCATAGGCCCGTAACAGCCAGGCATTGGTGCTGTCATTCGCGTCCACATAACCATCGGCCGGTTCGGTTGCCAGCATCTCCTCCGGCGATAGCCCCTGTACTTTCGCCCGCACCAGGTTGCCACGGATAACTGCCAGCATGGCACGGTAGTCCAACAGATCATCACGGTTAGATAACTGACCATGGCCGGGAATGATGATGGTGGCATCATTGATCAGTTCGGCGAGTTTCATAGTGGCGTCGATCATGCCATCCAGGCTGCCGCCATTGGATTGATCGATGAATGGCAGGCGATAGCGTACGAACATGTCACCGGTGTGGATAACATTGGCTTCCCGGAAGTAAATCTGCGCGTCACCGTCGGTGTGGCCGTTACCGGTGTAGACGAGGTCGATGGCATTGCCATTGAAGTAAAAGCGCATGTTCTCGACGAAGGTGATCGTTGGCAGACCCACGTCGTCATAGGGTTCCTGCACGCGGCCGCTTCCTGCCAGTACCTGAGTGGTTTCCATGCGTCGACGGGCGTTGTCATGGGCGACGATGTAGGCACCGGCGCGGCCGAAGTTCTCGTTGCCGTCGCTGTGGTCGTAATGAAAATGGGAATTCACCACAAAGGTTACCGGCTTGTCGGTGAGCTCGGCGATGGCGGCGGCGATCTTGTCCGTCAGCG
>JADFOC010000357.1 GCA_022563075.1 Pseudomonadota bacterium | reverse complement strand
GTTGGCCGAATCTATTAAGGCCAAGTACGCTGCTCAGGGCAACAAGGCGTTCTTCATTCCAACTGGAGCCAGCGATGAAATTGGACTCTGGGGTTATATTGCGGCCAGCCAGGAATTGAAAGAAGATTTTGCGCGACTCAAAATAGAGCCCGATTATATCGTTACCGCCACTGGATCGGGGGGAACTCAAGGCGGCCTGATCGTGGGCGCACAACTCTTTGGCTTAAGGAGCCAGGTTGTTGCCTTTAATGTCTGCGATGACGCCGCTTACTTCGAGAACAAAATCAAACAGGATGTGACTCTCTGGATGCGACGTTACAATCAACAGTTGGATATCGATAATCTTAAGATTACTACCATTGAAGGCTATGTAGGTTCTGGATATGGCATAGCGGGACCGGAGATATTTGAGACGATTGCAGAACTGGCCCGTAGTGATGGTATTTTTCTTGACCCGGTCTATACAGCAAAAGCCTTTCATGGCATGGTAACAGAACTTCAGAAAGGCGATGCGGGACATCTTGCAGGCGCCCGTGACATAGTTTTCATCCACACCGGAGGACTGTTCGGTGTATTTCCTCAACAACAGAATTTTAATTTCGAGTAGACAGGCCGATTGACTTGTAACTCTGATTTGATGGACTCGCATATGACAGATTTATACAAAACACTATTGCTGGTATCCCTGCTGGCACTGCTTGGCTGTGACCAGACGGGCGCGGGCTTTGGAACGGCGGCGGCGGCGGAAGCAGAGCCTGCGACTCAAACTGATGGAGTGGCAGCAGCCACCAATGCGACAGCCGCTAATGCTCAAGTAGATGGCGTGGCAGCGGCCACGACTTCCACACCCACAATAAGCCCTTTTAACGACAGTGAAAATGAAGCTTCTTTATTAAGCAACATTCGACAACTGGTTACCGGTAGCCTGCGTTCAGGCGAAGGCTATTTTAGTGCCGATGGCCAACGCTTCATCTATCAGAGTGAACAGCCGGGGAACAATCCGTTCTATCAAATCTTTCTGTTGGACTTGACCAGCGGTGTTTCCAGTAGAGTCTCTCCGGGGATTGGTCTTACCACCTGCGCCTGGATTCATCCGCTAGAAGATAAGGTCATGTTCTCATCCACCCATGCAGACCCCGATTCCTTAGCCAAGCAGGCGGAAGAAATTTCGATTCGAGCAAGCGGTGTTTCCCGGCCTTACGGTTGGGACTATGACCGTCACTATGACATTTATCAGGCGGACGCCGATGGTGGAAATCTGGTGAACTTGACCAACGCCGATGGCTACGACGCGGAAGGGTCATATTCTACCGACGGTACTCAAATATTATTTGCCTCAAACCGCGAAGCATATCGGCGATCACTAAGCCTGGCCGAACAAAAGTTATTCGAAGATGACAGTTCCTACTTCATGGACCTGTACCTAATGAATGCAGATGGCTCCAACGTGAGGCAGCTCACTCATTCGCCGGGCTATGACGGTGGCCCCTTCTTTAGTCCAGACAATCAGAAAGTGGTTTGGCGTCGTTTCAATCCCGATGGCAATAGCGCCGAAATCTGGACCATGGATATAGATGGGAGTAATCAGCGTCAGCTTACCGCCGATGTCATGGTGTCCTGGGGACCGTATTTCCATCCTAGCGGGGACTACATTATCTATTCCAGCAACATACTGGGAAATGCTAATTTCGAGTTGTTCATGATCGATCCCGAAGGCAGTAAACCGGCGGTGCGAGTTACCAATACCGAAGGCACAGACATATTGCCGGTGTATTCGCCAGATGGCAGCAAGCTGGCCTGGAGTACAACACGCACGCCTGATGGCACTTCCCAAATTCACATGGGAGATTGGAACCATGAAAAAGCGCTGGAGTTATTAGGTCTGCAATAACCCATTTTGAACTGTAGCTTAAATTATGCGGGTCTGGTTTTAGTGATGCCTGATAAATTTCTTACTGCACTGATACTAATCTGTAGCTATCAATTGGTGGTGGCGCAAAATGACTTGGTTCAGCCGATTGAACCGCCACTAATCCATCACAGCCTAAAAGTACTACTCGATCCATCCAACCAGCAAATAACCGTTGAAGACACAATTACCTTAGCGGATGCATCGCCAGCCACTGCAATCACTTTTTCACTAAACAGTAATCTCGCCATCAGTAATCATTCTGGCGACCTGCAGATTCTGCCGGCTGATGCTCCGTCCGCCGACGCGGATGCCACGGCGGCCGCGATGAATCGTTACTCATTGACCTTGCCGCGCAGAAACGCTGGTCAGGTATTGCTCATCTATAGCGGCATGATTTTCGATATTGCTGAGCAAAGTAGTGCGGAGTATGCGCAGAGCTTCTCTGACAGCTCGGGCATTATCAGTGAACAAGGAGTCTATCTAAATAAAGGCAGTGGTTGGATTCCAGATTTTGGCAACGACTTGTTGAGCTTCGATCTGCAGGTGGAATTTGTCGAGAGCGCCAGCAATTGGCTTGCTGTCAGCCAGGGGGATCGAGCTGGGAAAAACGCCTGGACTAGCCTGCAACCGATGGAGGAAATTTACCTCATTGCTGCCAACTTTACTGAGTATTCACAGCAAGCTGGCGATGTTGAAGTGCTTGCCTATCTGCGTCAGCCAGATTCTAAATTGGCAGGCAAGTATATGGATGCAACAGAAAGATACCTGGCACTTTATGAACCATTATTGGGGGACTATCCTTATAGTAAATTTGCCTTGGTGGAAAATTTCTGGGAAACCGGCTACGGCATGCCATCGTTTACACTGCTTGGCGAACAGGTGATTCGTTTCCCATTTATCCTCCATTCATCCTACCCGCACGAAATACTTCATAACTGGTGGGGGAACTCGGTATTTGTGGATTATGAAAGTGGTAATTGGTGCGAGGGTTTAACCGCATATATGGCTGACCATTTAATCCAGGAGCAGCGCGGTTTAGCAGTTAATTACAGGCGATCAACGCTACAGAAGTATCGCAACTATGTGCGCGACGGGTTGGATTTCCCGTTATCTGAGTTCCGTTCACGACATAGCGCTGCAACCGAAGCTGTCGGGTATGGCAAAGCGCTGATGATGTTTCACATGCTACGCAGAAAAGTTGGTGATGATGCGTTTCGCTCAGCTTTTGCTAGCTTTTATAGAAAGAACCGAGGCAAGCGCGCTAGCTTTAGTGATATCCAAGCTGCGTTTGATTCGGTTACTGATAGCGATCACAGTAAGTTCTTCGATCAATGGGTTAACCGAATTGGCGCGCCATCACTTGTACTAAACGGCATTACTGTAAAGGAGCAAAATGGCGGATTTGTAATTCATGGTTCAATCGATCAAGTTCAGGAAATTGATCCTTTCATGCTCGATGTACCGCTTCATGTTCAAACTCAAAGCGGCATTGAAACTGTAGTTGTTTCAACAACCCAACGTAAACAATCGTTTGACATAAGCGTTAATTCTCAGCCTCTATCTATTGCTACCGATCCGATGTTTGATTTGTTTCGTC
>JADFOC010000356.1:1446-3518 GCA_022563075.1 Pseudomonadota bacterium | reverse complement strand
GCAGGAGTATCAAGCACTCCCCCAGAGCTTCTGCGAAGTTATTGTCTGCAATGGCTTTTCTATTTTAATTTAACTTGAAAACTAATGAGTGATACCCCGGTCTTAAAAGGTAGTAACAAGCGGCAGCGCTATGAGTCACTGGTGGCAGACCTATATCAGGACGTGTACCGCTATGCGTTTTGGCTCTGTAGACGCCAGCCTCTAGCGGAAGACCTGGTACAGGAAACATTTTTACGTGCCTGGCGGTCTTTAGATAGCCTGCAAAACGACAAGGCCGCCAAAGCCTGGCTATTTACGATTCTTAGAAGAGAGAATGCCAGGCTCTATGAGCGCTATCGCCCGGAATTGGTCGATATAGAAGGGCAATCGATCGCAGAAAGTGACGAGAACGAGCCCGATAGTAAAATGGATCGTGAACTGCTGCATAATGCGATCAACCGACTCGATAGCGACTATCGTGAGCCGCTGTTACTGCAGGTAATTGGTGGGTTCAGTGGCAAAGAGATCGCGGCTATTTTGAACTTAAACAACAACACCGTGATGACTCGACTATTTCGTGCTCGGGGAAAATTAAAACAGGAATTTATTCTGGACGCGGATGGTTTCGACGATTAAATCACAAGAGCTGACTAACAATGGATGAATTAGAATTTCAAAAACGGGTTTACGCCAATCCCGAAGAGGTCGACCAAGAAGTCCTGGACGCCGCTCGGGATAACCCTGCTTATCAGAAAATTCTTGACCAAGCTCGAGAATTGAATGCGGCAGTAACTTCACTGGTCAACAACATATCGGTGCCATCAGGCCTGGCCGACAAGCTAGGGGCAATACCTGCAGACGACGAAGCTGCAACTAAGATTGCCAGCAAGCCAGCGGCTAACAGCAATTTCTTCCAGTACTATGCGATAGCCGCAAGCTTGATATTGGCCTTGGGAGTCACCTTCTCGATCATCTACAACAATGAACCCGCGGTCAGCGATTTGGCATTCGGTGATGATATTCTGCGGCACCTTTATTACGAAGCGGCCGAAATCGAATCGATGCAAAGTGTCATCGCCTTGTCCACTGTTACTGCGGTGATGGCCAGCGCTGGCAGCCAATTGGTAGCTAATGAGTTGTTACAGGGCCTGTCTGTGGTAATGGCCAAACCCTGCGTTATTTTGGCTGCCTACCAGAGTGCACACCTGGTGTTAGAAGGCGCTCAGGGTGCTGTCAACGTCATCGTCATCAACAACAGCCCAGTCGCCGTTGAGTTTAGCTTTCGCGATGACCGCTTCGAAGGCATGGTAATCCCTCTGGGTGACGGCGGCAATTTGGTTCTGGTTGGAGAGAAGAACGAAAACCTTGATCTGTATAAGGACCTTTTCTCCGAAAACGTGGAGTGGGTGATCTAGACCGACCTTTGTTGCTTCTCTCTTAGAACTGGTCTGCGCTCATCGCCATCATGGTTTTTGCTCCCGCGGCAATTTCATCAGAGAGTGATTTGTTACGAGGCAACAGCCGATCTATAAAAAACTCGCCGGTTTTCACCAGCCCGTCAAGCTGGCTTCGGTCTGGGCTTCCCGCATCAACCTCCGCAATTGCCGCCGCCAGTATGCGTATCCACATGAAGCAATACAGCGTTAAACCCATCAACTCCATATAAGCATAAGATGCCGCTCCGATCTCATCTGGATTGTCCACTGCATTGTTAATTACTAGATCTGTGGTTTTCACTAGCGTGTTTTTACAGCGCTCAAATGCCTGCAAATGGTTCTGCATCGCGGCAACCCCTTGTTGAGTGGCCGTAAACGCATCCATCTCTTCGAGCAAAACCTTTAACAGCTCGCCATTGCTGCGCACGGTTTTGCGTCCCATCAGATCCAGTGCCTGTATGCCATTAGCGCCTTCGTATATTTGCGCGACACGAGAATCGCGAACATTCTGCTCTAGCCCCCACTCGGCCATGTAGCCGTGACCACCCAATACTTGTTGACCTAATACACAGGACTCAAATCCTCGATCTGTGCAATAGGCTTTCTGCACCGGGATCAGCAATGCAACCAATTGCTCAGCCCGTTCGCGCGCGTCGG
>JADFOC010000356.1:0-1436 GCA_022563075.1 Pseudomonadota bacterium | reverse complement strand
AGCGGGATGGAAACGTGCAATGTCCAGTTGGCTGGCGGCATACAATGACAATGCTCGACCTGCGACAATATTAGCGCGCATAGTGAGAAGCATCCTTCTCACATCTGGGTGCACGAGAATTGGGTCTGCGACCTGGTCGGTCTCTTGTGGGCCGGTAGGAGCCCTGCCTTGCAACCTCTCCTTAGCATATTGTGCCGCGATTTGGTAGGAACTGTCCGCCAGACCATTCCCCTGCAATCCCATGGACAGGCGCTCATAGTTCATCATCGTGAACATGTAGGAAAGTCCCTGGTTGAGTTCACCCACCAGGAATCCCTTGGCTGCTTCAAAATTCAACACACAGGTGGCAGATGCCTTGATGCCCATCTTGTGCTCGATGGAACCACACCTCACATTATTCAATTCACCAGTGAGTTTACCGGTGTCGTCAACCAGTATCTTTGGCACTAGGAATAGTGAAATGCCACGGGGTCCGTTTACGGCGTCCGGCAATTTTGCCAATACCAGGTGGATAATGTTTTCAGTGAGGTCGTGTTCACCGGCGGTGATAAATATCTTGGTGCCGGTTACGTCGTAACAGCCGTCCGCACCGACGACGGCCCTGGTCTGAATCATTCCCAAATCCGTACCAGCTTGTGGTTCGGTGAGACACATGCTGCCAGGCCACACGCCTTGATACATCTTAGGAAGGTAGGTTTGCTTTAACTGGTGACTACCATGCTGACTTAAGGTCAAGGTAACGCCAGTGGTAAGGATGGTATAGAGCGCAAATGATGAGTTAGCGGCGAAAGTCATTTCTTCGATCAAGGCGGACAACATTTTGGGCATGCCCTGGCCGCCATAATCGACATCACCGGTTAATCCGGGCCAACCTCCTTTAGCATAGGTCGCATAGGCTTCTTTAAAACCCTTCGGTGTTGACACTACGCCATCACGAAATTGACAACCCTGCTGATCTCCACTTTGATTTAAAGGTGATATTAACCCCTCGGCGATCTTCGCTGCTTCTGCCAATATGGCGTTGATTAGATCGCCGGAAACTTCCGCCGTTTCCGGCATGGCGGCGAATAATTCTTCCGCTTTGAATACCTTCTCCAGCAGAAATCGCATGTTCCTCAACGGAGCACTATAGGTGGCCATCTGACATCCCCTTACTGCTTCTAAAACGAAGCGGCATTATATGTGAAGCTCGCGAGCATCGGTACTGTCTCGAACCGTTACTTTGTCATTTACCGTGACCTGCCTATACTGGTTGAAGGATCATGGACGACCTGCAAAACAACATGTAATCGGTGTTTGACATCAAAGTGCTACCGACACTATTTAAAAGTCTAATTGGGCTACTGCCAACGAGCTGTGTCGTCTGCGGAAGAGACTCACAAAATTGTTACAACCTATGCCATGTCTGCGAAGCTGAGCTGCCATGGATCCAGCGA
>JADFOC010000355.1 GCA_022563075.1 Pseudomonadota bacterium | reverse complement strand
AGATGATGCTGAACAGCCGGATCGATTAGTGATTTGCGGTAAATCTACCCCGAGGGAGCGAGCTCAATCAACAAGTCCAATGAACTAAATTCTTTCCGTGCAGTATGCGAGAATGAGAGAAACAATGAACATGAAAATACTTGCGAATCTGAAGTCGATAAGTATCTAATGCGGGTTCGCGCGAATGCCATTACAGGAGCACGATGCATGATGACTGAATCGGAAAAAGCAGAATTTTGTAGTGAAACCTGGGTAAGTATTGTTCGAGAATATCTGACTGAGGCCTTATCCGGGAAAAATCTGGAGGGGATTCAATTCAGTTTCTGTGAAGTATTCACCGACCCTCCAGCACATTTGTTGGAACAGGACGAGACAAAAATTGGTTGGTATGTCGCCGTGACCAACGGCGAATTGACGGTGAACCGAGGACTGCTGGAAGACGCTGATTACACCATCACCTGTGATTACCAAACTGTGCTGCCACTGGCGAGAATGGTATTTGGAGATAGTCCTGAAGGCGCCGCCAAAGCACAGAAAGCAGTTGAGACAGCTACCGCCGAAGGCAAGATGAAGCGCGAAGGTGATCCGGAAGCGATCGCCAAGTATCCAGTGTTGGCGGCCGCCTTTACGAAACTACATGACACCCTGGCTCGGCGCACACGCTAAAACGACAGACCGGGAAAGACACGACGAGTCTGGCCCATACTCTCAGTGAGTTATGCAACGGCCTCATCGCTCACCGAGCTTTGCAGTGATGGTTTGGTAGACCACCAGATACACGCTAACAACAATATCTGTACGATTAACCTCAGCACATGATAGGTTGGCGTAGAATCCGGGAATAGTTCTGGATGCATCCACATGTAGACGTTAGCCGGCGATACCGCAAGCGTTAGCACGAATAGTCCAATTCCAGCCATGCGTCTGGTCCGGGGAAGCAGCAAGCCCAAGGCGCCAACAATTTCAAACACACCACTGACATAGACTGCGGCCAGATGGAACGGGAGATAGGATGGCACAATCGCCACAAAGAACTCGGTATTGGTAAAATGCGTAATGCCTCCTCCCATGAAGAACAGAAACACGATTCCAACACCAATTAGTTTTAGCTTGTTCATTATTGTTACCGGTTCTACCAGAAACCTATTTTAACCATTCGTCCTGGGTAAAGCACTAATAGTCAGGGACTTAGCAACAACACCCTTGTGATTTTGCACTGTCTCCGAATGCTCTCACTTTGTTCTGCAGTTCCTTTCTTTCATCGCCACTATTTTCTCTTCGAAGCATAAATGTGCTTGGCCTCTTTGGGCTGGATGTTTTTCTATCACACGGTTAAGGCGATACCGTTGGGTTTGGTATCTTGTAATTGAAATTCAGGAAGGGCCTAGACTGAGTTTGTATAAGCTTAGAAACTAGGGCTTTCATTCACAATCGCTGGTGCAGACCAGGCTAGATAACAATATATCGGTTCTAAGGTGTTACTCCTCCAGATTAATAATCAATGTACTGCTCGAAGGGTACTTGTACCATTGCATCGCCTGATCGCTCAGTGATGCCGATTCACCATTTAACCAACTCGTGTAATCACCGAACAACGGATAGGCATCTTTGATATTTACCTTCTCGAGTGGCCACTCCCAGGTGTAAGGTATTAGTAAGCCGAATGGATTCCCTGCGTTATCAATCATACCGTCTGACGGGTTTATATCCACCAAATCGATATCTTTATTGGTGTTATTAACACTCAGAAACGGGCGGTACCAAAGTAGACTCTCACTACCCCGATCTGAATAGGGATTCAGTTCAGGATTGGCCAATGTTATGTCCACCGTAGTCGAGAACTTGGCATTAATCCAATCTTGGCCCGAATACACATTAGCGAAGCCATCCAATGCAGAGCGAGTATTATGGAAGATGGTAATATCATCTTCCTTATCGAAATTGTGAAATACATGGCTGCTCCCTTCTGCATTGTTGTAAGTTACACGTATTAGCGCGTCACCAACAAACGATGGATTTTTAACAGTCGTAATATTTTTCGAAGAATCGATTTCTCCATCCAGGCTCAAATTGAAGGAATGATTGTAATCGGTGCCACGTGCGGTGGGTTCAAACTGAAGCCGAATGGTTTCCAATTCCTGTTCTGCGTTGTAGTTCTCTGCCACATGATATCGAACCACCATGTCGTTATAGTCGCTATCACCCGTATTGGGATACACATCTTCATAGGCGAGGGTGACCCATCCATCAACAGAATTGAAACCGCTGACAAATGCTCCGCAGCCTCCCGAACCACCTATCTGAGGAATAACTGTCAGTGTCACGTTGGCAGAATAGTCGCCGGCCAGCTGACTGGAGATTCGCCCCAGCTGTGCCCGGGCAACGAAACTATGCTGTTCATCATGTTCCCCATCGGCTGCCGTATCATAGTAGTTGCGACTGCCATCGATACTGTACAAAGTCTCGATACTATCAGTTCCATTGCTAAGCCGTTGACCTTCGATGATAACTCTGACCGGCGCATTGGATTGCAGGTGAAATGTGTCCGAACCCGTATAAATTGCTCCGGCTGCGCCATCATTGTCTAAGGGTCGGAGCCGGAAATTATTCAAACCAGAAATGGTGGCACTGATGCCCACGCTCATGCAGACCGTAGCTGAGCTTTGCAAGTTATTGTTGTTCAATTCACCAAAACTAGCAGCCCATCCGCTAGCCATAGTTAGCGAAAGTAGAACAAAGGAGCCAATAAATCCTGAAATCAGCAACATCATTTTTTTTTAACTCTATAAAATGCTTGGACGGATAACGATCAGTATTTCGGTACTAATCATGGCCGTCTGAGTATGTTTGAATAAGTTACCGAGCAAGGGCGTCCTAGAAATTCCTGGAACTTTAGCCAACTGATTTCTGCTCTTTCTTTGTATCAGCCCACCCAGCACTAAGGTCTCGCCATCACGCATGATTACCGAAGTAGATATGGTATGACTAATTAATTTGGGTAAGCCATCAAAGTCTTTCGTCAAATCGCTAACCGAAGCCTGTAGTATTTCCAGTCGAATCTGATTCTCTTTGGAAATATAGGGAATTATGCGAAGATTCACTCCATAGCTCACTTCATGAAAAGAATTGTTATTTGATAGCGAGAGCATCGGCAACCAGGTGGTTTGGATTGAGCTGAAATTCGCCTGTCTGCCGTTCAGGGTCACTAAGCTGGGTATGGCGCGTACCTGGATTTCTTCGCCGGTATTCAGTGCACTCAAAGACTCGATTAGCGCCTGCGCCACCGGGTTATTGATAGCATCTGGCTGGTAATAGCTGAAGATATTGCCTCTACCGTTGCTATTATCGCGCAGCAGATCAGTAGACGATGCTTCCCGCCTCCATTTAACCCCCAACAAATCCAGCGCTGCTGCGCTTACTTCAATAATGCTCATTTCTAGCAGGATTTGTTGTGGCACCTGGTCAAATATTCTGAGATCGCTTTGAATCCGGTGCTGTATCCTATTTGGGGCCACGATGGAAATGTGATCATG
>JADFOC010000354.1 GCA_022563075.1 Pseudomonadota bacterium | reverse complement strand
GCAATCAAAATGGTACTGGCAAAAGTCTCAGTCGCCGGCAAAGGCTCGTTTCTCTCGGTGCTTAAGAAATTCGGCAAGGCCAATAGCAACTTGCTCTCCTTTCCCCTGGCGGGGTATACCTTAACCCTGGATTTCAAAAATGAAAAAAGCCTGTTCCCATTACTGGATGAACTGGACGAGATTGTAGTGGCACACGGCGGCAGGATATATCTGGCCAAGGATGCGCGCATGAGTGAAGCCGTGTTCAAGGCCGGCTACCCGAACTGGGAAAAATTTGTGGAGACGAAGCAGAAGTATGATCCATCGAACGTGTTTAGATCGAGACAGTCGGATCGCCTGGGAATAAGCTGAAGAAGAAACTATGAAAATTTTAGTCATCGGCGCCACCTCGGCGATAGCCAAAGCTACCGCAAGAATTTATGCAGAGCGTAAACACGAGATTTTTTTGATTGCTCGCAATGAAGAACGCCTCAACCAGCTGGCCGAAGACTTGAGGGTGAGAGGTGCATTAGCAGTCGATCAATTGACACTGGACCTTAGCAAGACTAATGAACACCAGGCTGCACTCGATAAAGCCGGCAGCGTTCTCGGGGAAATCGACATTGCCCTCATCTGCCATGGCTCATTGCCCGACCAGGAAGCCTGCGAGACCAATTTCAAGCTGGCGCAGAAGGAAATCCACACCAATGGGCTCAGTGTCATTTCCCTGCTCACCGTGTTAGCACAGCAATTTACCACACAGGCCCATGGCACCATCGCCGTCATCACCTCGGTGGCGGGTGACCGTGGTCGGCAAGCGAATTTCGTCTACGGCGCCGCCAAGTCACTGGTTTCAACCTATCTGCAGGGACTGCGCGGCAAGTTGCGTCCACACAATGTGCGCGTGCTCGACATTCGCCCCGGCCTGGTTGACTCGCCGATGACGGCTCACTTAAAAAAGGGCCCGCTGTGGTCCAGCCCGGAACGTATCGCCGAGAAAATTGTGAGCAGCATCGAAAAGCGAAAACACACGGTCTATGCACCAGGTTACTGGCGTCTGATTATGCTCGGTGTGACCTCCATTCCCGAAGTAATTTTCAAACGCCTGAAGCTGTGAATTCTGAATCGAATCTCCCCCTGTTTGTAGACCTTGACGGTACGCTGATCAAGACCGACTTGATGTTCGAGTCTGTGTTGCTGCTGATCAAAAAAAATCTCTTCTATGCGTTACTGATTCCGATCTGGTTACTCAAAGGCCGGGCCAATCTTAAAAATCAACTCGCCCAGCGCGTCGAAATACCGATCGAGCTGCTGCCTTATAATCGCGAATTTTTAAGCTACTTAAATGAGCAGCGCGCCGCCGGACGATCAATCACCTTGATTTCCGCGTCCAATCAAAACCCGGTGGAGAAGATCAACCAACACCTGGCATTGTTCGATGCCGCGATTGGCAGTAGTGAGACCGAGAATCTGAGAGCGGAAAAAAAACTGAAACGCATCGAACAGATTAACCAGTCCAACAGTTTTGCCTATGCCGGCAACTCGAGTGCCGACTTGCCCATCTGGTCACAGGCCGAGCAGGTACTAATGGTGAACTGTGGGGACTCACTGGTGGCGAAACTGCCAGAGAAAGCGGATGCGATTACCCGCTTTGATTCAACCAGCTTTAACTTGAAGAAATTGTTACGCACCATGCGGCCACATCAATGGCTGAAGAATGGCTTAATTTTCCTGCCATTGATTCTCTCGCATCAATTGAATCAAGCAGATTTGTTGCTACAAGCATGTTTAGGTTTTGCCAGTTTCAGCCTGTGCGCATCCAGTGTCTATTTTCTCAATGACATGCTCGACCTGAACAGCGATCGGCAACATCAGAGCAAACGATTCCGACCGTTTGCGGCGGGAGAACTTTCACTCGCCTACGGTTTCATCGGTGCGCCATTGTTGTTGCTGGCCGCTTTTCTGGTGGCACTGATGTTACCTACGGATTTCCTACTGGTGCTATTGCTGTATTGGTTACTGACTTCTTTCTATAGCTTCTATTTAAAACGATTGTTGCTAGCGGATGTGCTGACGCTGGCAGTATTGTATACACTACGCATCATCGCCGGGTCGGCAGCTATCGCCGTGGTCACTACCTTCTGGTTACTCGCTTTTTCCCTGTTCCTGTTTTTAGGTCTGGCACTGGTTAAACGCTTTACGGAATTGTCTAATCTACAGGCGGCCGGCAAGACATCAGTAGCAGGCAGAGCCTATAACACAGCAAACCTGAGAATGCTCTCGATTGTCGGAGGTTGCTCAAGCCTGATCGCGGTGCTGGTTTTCACTTTTTATATCAATGCCCCAGAAACAACGCGTCTCTATTCTGAACCGGCGATGCTGTGGTTGATCTGTCCATTATTGCTGTATCTGCTTGGACGCATCTGGGCCCTGGCTCACGCGGGGAAACTGGACGAAGATCCTGTGCTGTTTGCGATCACCGATCGGCAGAGTCAGATCGTGACGCTCTTGTGTGGTTTGCTGATCTGGGTATCCATCTAAACTTTCCATCTAGAGACAGGCTACAGAGTTAACGGTTTAATGCGTCAGCATGAAAGCGGATGTGCTCTTCGATAAAGCTGGCGATAAAGAAAAAGCTATGGTCGTAACCGTCCCTGATATTGTAGCGCAGTGGGTATCCAGTTTGGCGACACGCTTCCATTAGCAGCGATGGTTTGAGTTGTTCTTCTAAAAACTGGTCGGCTGAGCCCTGATCGATCAGCATGGGAATATGGGTTTTGGCGTTCTTAACAAGTGCGACGGCGTCGTATTTCTCCCACGCAGTGGTGTCTTCACCCAGGTAGTTTTTAAAAGCTTTAACCCCCCAAGGACAATTGATAGGCGAAACAATTGGCGCGAAGGCCGAGACTGACTTGAACCTATCGGGATTCTTCAGTGCAATAGTGAGCGCACCATGCCCGCCCATGGAATGACCGAAGATTGATTGACGCGAACTATCAACCGGAAAATGCTCTTCGATGACAGCTGGCAGCTCCTGGCAGATGTAATCGTACATGTGATAGTGCTTACTCCAGGGCTCCTGTGTTGCGTTCAAATAGAACCCCGCGCCAAGGCCAAAATCATAAGCCCCCTCCTCGTCATCCGGGACACCTTCTCCTCGCGGACTGGTATCGGGCGTTACAATAATCAGTCCCAGCTTGGAAGCGGCACGTTGTACCCCTGCTTTTTGCACAAAATTTTCATCGGTACAAGTTAAGCCAGAAAGCCAATACACCACCGGTAACCTGATCGCATCTGCTGCGGCGGCGCCGATTTGATGTGGCAGATAAACAGAAAACGTCATCTCGCAACCGAGCACAGTAGAATTGTGCCGAAAGCGAAGTTGTTCTCCACCGAAGCAGTTATTGCTCGCGATTTTTTTCATAGGTGATTTCTTTTTTTGATTGTTATTGATTGAGATTACTTCATGATCATAAAACTATCTGCAATCGGATTCCATTTGCTGGGCTTGTCGATTCGGGTGATCTTCATCGGCTTGCGCACTCTCGGTTCCAGTAG
>JADFOC010000021.1 GCA_022563075.1 Pseudomonadota bacterium | reverse complement strand
GCTCGCCATAATCTCCATACCCAACTGTATACATCGCGCTCGGGTGATTGATCCCCTCTAAACTATTCCAGACGTCACGATTAATAGTGCCATCGATGTGCGAAGGCACCAGAGTGCCATCGGCAAGCTTTGGATAACGCGATGCCGGCGGACGCTTTCCCTTCGCTACCCAATCATGCATTGCCACCAGCAGTGAATCGGCGAACGGCGACCACATATTCGGATTGCGGGGTAACTGACCGGAGCTAGCCGCCTCGCTCGGTAATCCGCTACCGGAGCCGTGCTGGGAGCCACCGATGGTATAGAAACGAACTTCATCCGGCAACACGGCATCGGCGGTACCGATTGGATTTGTGTGGGGCAGGGACCCTGCTCGCAGCCAGTATTCATTGGACGTCTGAATGTGCATGACCTTGGGCACGGTGTTCGAAGCACGGGCCTTGCGCAACACACCGTCGATTCGACCAGTGAAGGGATCGATGCTGTCGCCGTAGGTGAAGGGAAATAAATCATTGGGAAACAGGTGATTCGAGTGCGGTCCGTTAGTGCGCGTGGGCATGGCGAAGCGATTATTAAACATGCCATAGCCACCGCCGGCGATGACTGGAATCATACCGTCGAAGACAATACGGCCATCCGAGTCTTGGTTGAATCCGTCGTACAGAAACAGGCGCAGCAACCTCCCGCTTTGAGAGTTGCCCCAAGCCACGGCGTCGCTGATAGTTGGCAGATCCAGTTGCTCAAGTTCTGCACTCGCCGTTCCGCCATAGCGAATCAGCGATACCATGTCACGGATGCCGGCCATGCCGGCGCCCGCCAATACCGGGTTCATTGCTTCATACTTTAATTCGTAGATATAACCGGGTTGGAAGCCGTCTTGCAGTTTGAGTATGACCACCGGTTGGTTGCTGTCTTCTACTGTTTGCACATCGAGACTAAACTGCGATGGTTCGATGGGTATCCGCGGATCGTCCTGATACAGGCGCTGACTCAAGGATACATCTTGCAGACCTGCTGCTGTTGGTTGGTAGGCCAGATGCCCGCCGCCGGCAATATTCACATCATTGGTCGCCTGGCTAACACTCACTTCGTAGCGCACTTCACCGGTGATCGGTTGTTGCTCGGTGCCGACAATAGGCGCGTGCAATCTCAACCTGCCATCACGGGGCAACAGTTCATTAATCCAGCCTGTCGCCAGATAGGTAAATCCCATATCGCTCAGTGGATGATTGAGTGATCTTTCCGGAGGTACTGTGCTACCACCACGATTATTCACGTTATACAGCAAACTACCGTTCGCGATGTCGGCCGGCGGTACCAGCATCTTGAAATCGGCAGAAAACTCAACCAGGCCGGCGCTATTAGTAGGTGCATATTCTATATCTACAATAGCGTCATTATTCGCATCGGCTGGATCCAGGGCAAAATACAGCACCCCGTAGATTGCTTCGTAACTGAAATCAACCGAAGAGTCAGTAATAGTTTCTCGTGAGGTCACCTCAATACGAGTGACTTCAGCGAACAGGGAAGCGGTGCCGGTAAGTAGTAGTAATACCAGCAATGAATTGAGTAAGGATATTCTGCGCATGGTGAAATCCGGATGCTTTTTTGAATTGAAGTTCGATGGCTAAACAGGACTAGTGAGTGTTTAACATTTCCGCTCGTTAGTCAACGATTTGCGATAACTGACTATTCTGGGGGATTAATGGAATCCCCTGCGGCATCGCTGCGCCGTTGTGAGAAGACTGGTATCAATGCGATAAGCACGGAACCAACTATCAGTAACAGCGCCCCCAGTATGGACACTATCGACAATCGATCCGAATACTCATACTCGGGCGACAGAAATACGATGAGTTTTAGTGATCCTATGGTAACCAAGGGAGCCATCGCCAAAACTGCACTGACTTTGGATGCATCCCAATAATTTAGTGCCTCGGTGAAACAACCGTAGGCCACCAGGGTATTAATGCAACAAAACAGCAACAGCCCCACTTGAAATTGAGTCAGTTGCAGCAAACTGGATGGCATTATAAAAGGGAGAAAGACCACGATGGAGAATGCATAGATCAGAAAAAGTATCTGCACCGAAGAAAAAGTCTGCAACAGTTGCTTCTGCAACAGGGCATAGATAGTCCAGGTTATTGCCGAAAATACTACGATTACGACGCCGATGGTTTCCCTATTGTCGAAGCTGACAAGTTCTACCAGCCGATCATTGAAAAATAGCAGCAAGCCAACTACGATCAAAGCTGTACCAAGTTTCTGCATCCCAAAGAAAGGTTCTTTATAAATTGTAACTCCTCCTAAGATTAGAAACAGGGTAGTTAATTGAATCACCGCCTCGCTGGTTTCGGCATTGATAAAGTTAAGACTGAAAGAAAAAAGAGAATAATTGATGCACAATGCAATTGCTGCGATAAAAAGCATCCATCGTATTCGAGTGGGAATTTGACGCACTGCAGGGAGCTGATTGTTAAAGACGAGCCAGGTAAACAACACAACTCCCGCCACCAGAAACCGGTACCAGACTATAGTCGTCGCATTCATTCCCGCCAACAATTCTTTCAGGGCAATGGGAAGTATTCCCCACATTATTGCGGTAATTAGCGACAGGGAGAACCCTTTCAAGTGATTTTGTGTTGGATTGTGCATTTAGAGGTATTTGTTTTGTCTATATACCAGTTAATTACTTTGATTCGAATGCTGGGCGCTGACCAACAGATTCATGAATACGATTAGCAGCGTAGGCCGATTGCCAACAGTCACCGTAAATTAAACAACAGAAAAAGTGAGGCGATTGCTGTTTATTTGTTGGTGGAATGGTTGAGCCAAATCATTGTATGGTGCCATTTTTATTAGAGAGCGGCGGTGATTACTACCATATTGTCAGACAGGTTCCTCCAGCTCAGCTTCATGTTTAGTTACTCAATCAGGACAATGCACTAGATAGTTCAAATCAATGTAAGTTGCATAGTTGATGCTTACGAGTCTGGAGGCCGGGATTTTCATAATAAACCACATTATGAGTACCGGAGCCAATAGAGGCGACCCACAAGATGGCTTAAGCAATAAAACATCAATTAGGACAGTTTGATGTGACGCGAGAATCTGGCGCTGAGGAATTGCATCTGGTCAGCCAGCACATTATGGTTAGATAGATAGAGAAACTCATACTGATTGGGCACAAATGGAATTGCCAGTAATTGCATGTTTGCCTCCTCTGGCATCTTGTCGGCTTTGCGGTTGTTGCAGCGACGGCAAGCCGTTACCACATTAGTCCATTTATCCCTGCCACCTCTCGACAGCGGTTTCACATGGTCGCGAGATAAGGCACTAACAGCAAACTGAGCTCCGCAATAGAGGCAAAGATTCTTATCCCTGCGAAACAGAAATTTGTTTTCCAGAGGCGGATCAAAAATGTCTTTGTGCATCTTGCCATGGCAGGCTACGATGCTAGGCAATTTTAAGACAGATTGCACACCATTGCGATTGTAACCACCGCGAATCTCCATCACTGTATCGCCCAGCGACCAGATGACCTGGTCCTTGACCACGAGCGTCGCTGTTTCTTCCCGAGTTAACCAACTTATGGGAACTCCAGCTTTGTTTAACCTCAGAATCTTGGCGTTCATCCTCCAGCACCCGACACGACAGAATCAGTAATGGGAGTTTACACCTACTTTTTATCGGCGCAAATGTTTGTCGCTGAAACTTACAATTTAAAATTTTGCGCGTTTTTTGAATGAAGTGGGGAAAACAATCCAACTATGGTCAATTGTGATAGCGATTCGACTACTTTGTTAGGGCAGCAGTTGGCACTTTTAGCTCGAAGTGTTTTCTGTGTATTTGAAATACTAGGAAGAGCGGCGGTTTGCGGCGATTCGCAGCTTGATTTTCGTGAAACCACCGTTACTTAGCCAATATCCCAGCTGCAGTAACACCAACAGTGCGATGAAGATTGGAATAGTCCCCCATTCGGCTCCACCAACCTGAAAATAGAATACCGCGTTGTAGACTCTGTCTTCACTAGGGTGCTCTGCAGTGACGATGCCTATATAGGTCCCCTTGGTGTCAAATGCGTAGCTAGCTCGGTAGTATCCTCCTGGCTCTACCCGTGGAGACTCATAGTAGACAGTCGCCGCTTCCAAATCTTCGATCGCCGCAATGTCTTCCCATTTGGCATACTGTCCAACATCATTAACGTCTCTGATAATGCGAAAATCGACCGCCATTTCTTTCAGGAAAGTGTGTAGATACTCCATGACAAACACCGAGCGTGCCACAGCGGGAATGTCCTCGCAATATTCCTGACTATCACTAGTTTCCGGTTGGAAGACGGTGAAGTATGCCTG
Organism: Pseudomonadota bacterium; assembly: GCA_022563075.1. Lineage (GTDB taxonomy): Bacteria > Pseudomonadota > Gammaproteobacteria > Pseudomonadales > Pseudohongiellaceae > UBA9145. The sequence continues at coordinate 8,949 of JADFOC010000021.1, read as the reverse complement.
CAGAAAATCGATATTGATCACACACAGATCCCCATCAGCCGACACGCCGCCATGCCCGGTCGCTGCATTGGCGAACAAACCGGAAAGTAAAATTAGTAGTAATCGAGAAACTTGCTGCAGTGCGTTTTGCTTCATGGGGAAAAATGGGTCAAAAAAAAGGGACTCACTCTATCACATTTCCAATTCCGGGGCGATTAAAGTCTCCATGGTTCCCGCACCACTCTTGCTCGCATTACCAGGAAATAATATTGCCATCGTAATTGAAGAAACTGCCCGATTGTTCTTTGGTGAGATTATCGATCACTTGCATCATGCCCGACACACTGGCATTGACGTCGATTAATGCGTTGGGTCCGCCCATATCGGTGAGCACCCAGCCGGGATGTAGAACTGCGGCGGAGAAACCTTCATCCAACAGATCGACAGCGAGGCTCTTTACGACGGAATTTAGTGCGGCTTTGGAACTGCGGTAGATGTAGGATCCACCGCCCCTGTTATCATCTATCGAACCCATCTTCGAAGTGACATATAGCAGTTTTTTATCCTTGCCTCGGCGTAGGTTATCGATTAGCAACTGCGTAAGCAGTAGCGGTGCCATCGCATTAATTTGTAGCACCGTGGACCAGACACGTGCTTCGATGTTGCCAAACTCCGACTTCCTGGGTCCGTACACACCGGCATTGTTGATGAAGATATCGATTGCCTCACCTCCCAATTGTCGAGGAAGATTTTCCATGGACTCATTTCGAGAAACATCCAATTCAAATAGTTGCAGATCGCTGTGGCTGATCCGTAGCTGATTCAGCTCATCGGCATTCTCAATGTTGCGACAGGTGGCTAACACCCGATCACCACGCTCGAGAAATTGTCCGACAAACTCTAGCCCGATGCCTCGATTTGTTCCAGTAACTAATACAGTGGCCATCTCGTCTCCAGTAAGTGTTTTGAATCTGTTTGCCTAAATAATTGACTAAATTTAACTGCCAGCGAAGCCGTCGTCAAAAAAAACTGGTCCCTCGGTGTGTACCCGCCAAACCACTGAGCGAAATCCTTGCCTAATGGTAATTAGGCCTTGTTGGCCCATCTGTTATACTGCCCAGCCCTGTGTATATCTGACAAAGAGGTTGTTGTATTGGAGAGATTTGTGCGTGGCACTCTAATTTTCTTATTCTCGTCATTGTTTGCCTTACAATTTGCTGCTCAGGCTCTGTCTCAAGATCCCGAGGAAATCCTCATAATTGGCGTGGTACCAGTGGGTGCCGGCCTCGATCTGAACAAGATTCCTTTCCCAGTTCAAGTCGGCAATGCTAACGATCTCGACCAGGCTAACGTGCTTGGTATTGCCGATTTCTTGCGGCAGAACTTCGCCAGTGTTTCCCTCAACGATGCTCAAAACAATCCTCTGCAACCGGACTTGCAATACCGGGGATTCACCGCCTCACCGCTACTGGGCCTGGCTCAGGGTATCTCCGTGTATCAAAATGGTGTGCGGATTAATGAACCGCTTGGCGACGCGGTTCATTGGGATTTGTTACCTCAATCTGCTATTCAGAATGTTACTCTCAGCGGTGGCGCCAATCCATTGTTTGGACTCAACAGCCTGGGCGGTTCTCTGGCACTGACGATGAAAAATGGATTCAGTTTTGATGGCTCAGGCGTCGAAGTCAGCACCGGTTCGTTTGGCCGCACCACCGCCAACATCGAAACGGGGGGTAACAATGGCTCTCTTAGTTATTACGGCAACCTGGAATACTTTGATGAAGACGGCTGGCGTGACCACTCTAAATCTGAAGCGCTAAACTTTTATGGCAGTATCGGCTGGCGGTCCGAATTGACTCGTTTGAATCTTAATTTTCAAATCGGTGATTCTGACCTGATCGGTAACGGTGCCTCTCCGGTAGAGTTGCTGGACCTGGATCGGGAAGCTATCTTTACGGGTCCTGATATAACGGCTAACGATATGCAGATGATCAGCCTGGATTTTTCCCAAGTTGTTAGTACCAGCATAAGCTTTGGCGGCAATCTCTTTTATCGGAAAAATAAAACCAATTCCTTCAATGGTGATGGTTCTGATTTTTCTATTTGTGAATTCGGCGGTGAAGCAGCGCTGCTTTCTGGCCTGGAAAAAACCGACCTGGAACAGCTGGCTCTGGATAACACCGATATTTGTACCAATCAGTTTACCAGCGCCAGTAATCTGGAAGATTTCCTTAACATGACCGCTTCGATATTGGATGTGGCCACTAATTTTAATCTGCAAGGTTTCAACGATGGTGATCTATCGGGAACTGGCAAGCTGTCAGATCAAGGCATTAGTAATTTGAGCGATCGCAAGCAGGTAAGCACTGGTGGAGATTTCCAATGGACTCTGCGCGGTAATTTTCTGGGCTACAACAGTCAATTGATCGTGGGAGGCGCTTACTTCAGGGGAGAATCAAATTTTAACGCTGTCGTTGAACTTGCTGACCTCGATCCTGTAACTCGTCTCACAACCGGCTTAGGAACGGGGACGTTTGTCGACGAAGATGCCATATTTATCAATACAGAAACTGAAACCAGAAGTCTTTATTTCACTAACACCATGGATCTAACCGACAAGCTGGCACTGACCATTTCGGCTCGCGCCAATGACACCGGCGTTAAACTCAGGGACAAATCTGGAGCCCGACCCGAGCTGAATGGCAGTCATGCTTTTTTTCGGATCAACCCAGCTATTGGTATCACCTGGCAAGCTACCACCGACCATAATTTGTACGCTTCTTACAGCGAATCTTCACGCGCACCTACTCCAATCGAATTGGCCTGTAATGAGGGTGTTTTTGAGCTGGCCGTTGGCTTTGCAGTTGCTGACGGAGAAGACCCCGATGCTGTCGATTTCGAATGTCGCCTGCCCAACGCCTTCCTGGCAGACCCCCCACTCGATGATGTGGTGGCACGCAATTTTGAATTCGGCGCAAGGGGTTATATTCGTGAACTCAGCTATTCCTTCAGTATTTTTCATACAACCAATGAAGACGACATTCTATTTCAAACTACCGGGCGCTCCACGGGTTTATTCGCCAACGTGGATAAGACTCGACGCGCAGGCTTCGAGAGTAGCCTGCGCGGCCAATGGCGGAATCTTAGGTGGATGCTTGCTTACAGCTATATAGATGCCACTTTTGAAGATGATTTTCAGGTACTAAGCCCGCATCATGCTTTCGCCGATGCGGAGGGTAAGATCGGCGTGCGCAGTGGCGACCGCATTCCGGGCATCCCGCAAAACCAGTTCAAACTGTCGGCTGACTATCAAGTCAATGATCGCTTTAATTTTGGTATCAATATGGTGAGTAACGATAGCCAGGTCATACGCGGCGATGAATCCAACCAGTTAAGCCAAGTATCTGGATATACGGTAGTAAAGATACGTGCTCGCTATAACATCAATGACGAGCTACAAATTTTCGCCAAGGTCGAAAATCTGTTCGACAAAGAGTTTGAGAGCTTTGGGCTACTGGGTGAAGCACCAAATGAAGTGGACTTACCGATATTTGCAGAACTGGTGAATCCGATATTTCTTGGACCGGGAGCGCCCAGAGCTGGGTTTATTGGCATTCGATACCGATTCTGATGACGCGCTGCATCGATACCAGCTGGAAAATATTAACGATTGTTTAAGAAATTCACTGCTCTATCCGGAAAATCCGTAAACACACCATCTATATCAGCTTCGAAATAGAATAGCTCGAGCATTTCTTCATAGCTATCCACATACTGTGGTACCTGCCCCGTATCCAGCCGAAAAGTGTATGGATGGACTTGCATACCATTGGCGTGAGCAAATTTAACCAGATCGCTTATTATAATATCACCCTTAGTTGAATCGCTCGCAATGATGAGAGATTTTTCTGGCCCGAAACCATCGGCGTATTGAGCAACTGTTTTCATACCCTCTTCAACAAGCATCCATTTATAAGATTCTTCACCACTGACTAGCTGCACCAGATTTAGCTCAACACCGGCGTCTGGAAGAATTTCATCGTGAAGAATCTTGAGCTCATCGAAGCTGAAAGTTTGAAGAAAGACTTTGTCCTGTTTTGACGTGTAGCCATATTGCTTCAGCATTTGCACAATAGCCGTACTCAAGTCCCTGCCTTCTGCTCGATGAAACTCCGGTGATTTCACCTCAGGATAAATACCGACATCTCGTCCAGTTGATCGGTTCATGCCCTGAATCATCTCGATCTCTTCAGCCAGAGTGTTTAGCCGAAAAGCTGACGCACCAACAGGAAAACGCGATGGATAGACAGCACTGCGTTCTCCATTTCTATCGCGCACAGCCTCGTTGACGTGCAGTTGCCTTAACTCAGCGAGGGTGAAATCGATAACATAATTCCGACCATCACCTCGGGCTCTGCCTGGATAGATTGCCGCCACATCGGTAGTGCGATCCAGAGTGATGTCGTGCAGCACCAACAATTGACCATCTTTGGTCATCACCACATCTTGTTCAAGGTAATCCGCTCCCATGGCGAAAGCCATGGCCTTTGCCTGCAGGGTATGTTCGGGCAGATAACCACTGGCACCACGGTGGGCTACCACGATTTTTTGCGCTTGCACTTGTGAGGAAATCGTTGTTGCCATCAGTAATACACCAACTGCCAGGGTCAGGCGGAAGTTTAGTATGGATAGGCGCATGAATAGTACCGTTTTATCTGATCGACTCAGGACTAGTAGAGGAAGCATCAGTAGTTACAAGCAATGCCGTCATTCATCTTACAAGTTGCACGGCGATTAAGGTAGCTTACAGCACCACAAAACTTAAGTTGAAACCCTAGGAGCCCAGTCGGTATCGCAACTTAATGGCTATGGTGTCCACGATCTTATCATTCCAGGATTGTTCTAGCAGGTCCTGAAAGGTGAAGAAACTGTTGCTTGGCAGATTGCTGCCGCGGGTATACACGATAAATAGATCCGACAATGGCGCAATTTCCCAGCGATAGCGCGCCTGGAAGGTTAGACGACTCACCACAAAATTATCCGCGCCAGCGTCCGGATTGGTTACGGTTTCAAGAAAGTCTCGCCGGTTTGGATTCACCTGCCAGAAACGATCTTCGAAGGCTTTGAGTGCGGTCCATTGTGCACTGAAACGCAATTGCTGCTTGGCCGTGATGAAATAATTCATCTCCATTCGTGGCGCCCACTGGTGCGATTCAAAACTGGTATAAGCGCCGTCTCCTCGATGCACCAGCAGGGCTTCACGATCGGCATAGCTCAAGTTCAGATCGACTGAGAAACGGTCATTCGGTCGCCACACCACACCGGCAGAGCCTTCAAGTTGGGCGGGGCCAAGATCCTCCTGACTGGCATTGATACTGACTCGGTAAGCAAGAGATTTAGCTCGATCGGTACTAATTCCAAGATTTACTCCCCAGCGTTCTGGTATTTTGAAATCGCCAGTGCCGCGCCCCAATCGATCGTCTATCCGCGGCGGAAAATAACGCAGGCTGAAATTAAAACTATTGCTGGCCAGATTGGTATAAGTTCTATTTAAGAAGGCGCCTGTCAGCACTGGTTGACCCGCTGTATTCCAACGGTTGGTAATATGTATGCTGGTGCTGCGTGTACGTAGACCTGGAATATCGGATTCATTCAAAAAATAGCTGTAATCCAGATTTACCTGATCATTACGGCTCAAGAATCCCAGATCATTGATGTCGAATTCATCATCAATATAGGTCGCACTGAGGTGATGCTGGACACCTCGCTCAGGTCTGTAGCCAACGTCGGCCAGAAAGCCGACGCCGGTGACGCCATTCACATCACTGTGCATTAACTGGCTGTCAATTACCCACTTACTGTCTGCCGAGAAATAGTGCATATCCACAGAGTTAACCGTAGCGTCTATATCCGGGTGTGAGACATCTGTTCCCATCCAGCCAATGGCGCGGCGTCCTCCGGCACTGGTGTCTTCATACAGGATTCGGGCGATGCTAAAGTCCCTGCCATTCGCCTGCAAATTGACACGGGTACCGTCCTGAAGTGTGCCGTGCACAACGGATTCATCTTCTGCGGCCAACAAGGTTCCATAACGCCAGTTCCCATTCTGGCCAGTAAGCTTGACTGCACCTAATAGATCGGTAGGCCGACTGAGGTCAGTCGGTATAACAGAAATTTCGCTGGGCAGTTCAAATCGAGCAGCACCCCCGATACGACGTGTATTCAATAAAGAGATGGGGCCACCAGGGCCGCCGCGACCAGAGGTGCGCGGCGAAGTATTAAATATGTCCTGTCCTTCCAGGAAGAATGTTCGCTTTTCTGGGAAGAAGGTTTCGAAAGCAGTCAGGTTGACCACCACATCGTCCGATTCCACCGTGCCGAAATCGGGATTGAGCGTCGCGGAGAAAAGAGTGTTTGTAGTGGGTCGCCAATAAAAATCTGTCCCCACGCGAGATTCCACTTCATGCTTAATGCCATCATAGACAATTGACGCAAACGGATAATAGGTGAGTTGCCTCCTGGGTTCAATATCTCTCAATTCATATTTTTCGAAGGCGGACAAATATTGGTTTACGGTCCGTGGTAGCGGCGGATTAGACCAAGCTTCACCACCGAGGTGACCAACTTGTCGTTCCAGATAAATGCCGATCTGTCGGGTCTGATCAACCTTCGGCAACGGCATCATCGACCAGGGAATGAAATACTCGACGCTCCAGCCCTCTTCCAGTGCCTGGGTACGTCCATCCCAGGATCCATCCCACTGCATGTTCATGGTACGCTCCGGTAGTAGCGTTCCATCGGTCATTGAATCACCCAGATTAATTCGCAGGAAATAGCCGTAGAGACCTTCACCCGATGCATCCAGGCCAACCACGAAACCATCTCGGTCCAATTGTGTATCTCGGGAAGTCATGCGCGCCACCAAGGTCCCTGGAGGCTGGTAGTTGATAGCCCCTACGTAAATTCCTCTTTCGGTGTAGAAAATCCTGACATGGGTTGCATAGGGTGTATCCGCCAGAGTATCCGGATCGATCACCTTCATGCCATCGATAACCGGGATGCGTTGCCAGATCGCTTCGTCGACAAAGCCATCCAGTCGAATATTGGCTTCGTCTTCATCGACGCGGGTCAATTGAGGAATAGCAACTTGGGCCAATGAAATAGAGCAGACTATCGACGCTAGCAAGACAGCTATAGCCAGTTGCAAGTTGGAAGCGAAACCATGAGACATAAAACGGACCCTGTTAGTGGAAGCTTTTGCTACATGAAAATATTAATGGAATGCCATTATTCCACTACTGAATCACCGGCAACTATATCTGAAATACCGCGTCTTTCCCCAATTAGAAACAATTAGTTGCAATTGGGTGATGAGGAACCAATCGCATTGGGTGGATTGAATAACCGCCGATATCTACTCAGCTTGCCATCTTTCGTCATTATTGAGCGTCACTTTGCCTTTTTCTTGACTCCGCTTAGCCCGGTTAGTGGGTTGTAATAATTGTGAGCGGGCATTTATTACGGAGTTTAGTGTGAAACGGTTTAAGCGGCAGCATAATTGTTTGTTTGTGGAAGAGGAGACCTATAACTGGTCAACACCCAAAAACAGTGTTAACCGGAAGCTGGTTTACTTGGCGATTTTGTTTGTCATCGGCGGCCTGGTATTTAACGCGCTTGGCTAGAAATTCGCTAGCGTGCCTTCAATACAACTTCGACAGTGAAAGTTTGTCGTCCCCGCTGTACCTCTATCTGCACGGAATCACCTGGAGCCGATTGTCGCAACAGGTTGGAATAGCTCTGCAGATCCGGTAATGGTTGATTGTTGTAACTCAGCAACACATCACCTGCTATAAGCCCCGCGTCGGCCGCTGCGCTATTTGGCGTGACACCCGAGATACGCACACCCTCACCAACATAGCCAAAATCGGGTACTGTTCCCAAGCTCGCTTCCCTCGGTCCAGCCGACCCGCGTTGCACTCCTGCGTCGGCATTTTCAAATCCCGCCAGAGTCACTGTGAGTGGCTCGGTGCGATCGGCCAGATAGAGCATCGCCTCTTCCACCCACAACGCAATATCTGACATTCCTGCAGCATCGAGCTTGGCTGCGGTATCGCTTGTCCGGTGATAGTCACCATGCACTCCACTGAATAGATGGAGTGCCGGTATCCCCGCATTGAGAAAACTAAGGTGATCACTACTGGCAATAGTCTGCTGTGGAAATGTGGATTCGACACCGATGCTGAAGCCAATTCCCTGCGCCATGAAAGGCCACTCGTAAGCACTGTCGGTGGCAAACACTTGCAATGTTCGAGCTTCCAATCTGCCTACTGCATCGAGATTAATCATGGCGAAAATGTCTTCCGTCTGAAAACTACCTGGAGGATTTTCAACCAGGTGTTGCGAGCCGAGCAGGCCGGATTCTTCACCGGTGAAAGCAACAAACAGTATCGGTCGTTGTGGGGTGAAGTCTCGGGAAAGTTTTGCGGCTACCTCAATTAGAATACTGATGCCCGATGCATTATCATCGGCACCGGGATAGGGCTGTCCGGTCTGTGCATCAATCCCCAGATGATCGAAGTGGGCCCCCAACACCACTGGTGCCGAGCTTAACTCTCGGTTGACTCCGGCGATCATGCCAACCACATTGGCCATGTCGGTTATCCCCAGCCCCGCAAGTGTTTCACTCCAACGCTGTATGAAGGTGCCCGCAACCGGTTGCAGGCCGATCGCTCTGAACTGATCGGCAATGTAAAGCGACGCTGCATTCAGGCCCTCTGTGCCGATTCCTCGCCCCTGCATACTGAGCACGGTAAGCCTCTGAACATGCCGCAGCAATTGCTCTGGCAAGTACCTGGACGGCAGGATGGCTAGTGGTTCAATCGGCGGTAAAGTGTCGAAATGTACGGTGCCGGCCAGCCCCGGCTTGACCCATTGCATCGGGGATTCCGGACTGGTCCAGGTTCCTTTCAC
>JADFOC010000353.1 GCA_022563075.1 Pseudomonadota bacterium | reverse complement strand
GTATTTAGTATGGTCGCCAGTGGGCAAGACAAATTAGCATGGACTGATTTGTCCTACGAAGAACGTCAGATACTGCAACAGCTGGAATCACAATGGGACAATTTACCTGCGGAAAGACAACAACGCCTGCGACGCGGCGTTACACGTTGGCAACAGATGCAACCGCAAGAACGAACCCGGGCACAAAGTCAACAGCGGCGATTTCAGAACCTACCGCAGCAACAGCAGCAGGTGATTAATCAACGTTTTCAACAGTTCAATAATTTAAGCCGTGATGAGCAGCGACGACTACGTAATATACAACGGCGCTTTAATAATTCAAGCGATGAACAGCGCCGTATCCTGCGTGAGCGCTTCGAGCGGCAAGCACAGCAAATTCGGGAGCGACGCAGCGAGCAATCTACAGATGAACAAACCCGGGATGCGCTACGTCGAACCGGACAACTCATTCGGCAAAATCGAAATAACCAGCGATCTAATGCGAATCCAAACAGACAACCGCAGCTACGCCCGATTCCACCCCGCGTGCAACGCCCCGCCGCGATTCCCCAGCGCCCCACCACACCGACGCGACCGGGAAACCCGTAGCCACAGCATCTGCCGCTAATAGAGAAAACCGGTTAAGCATGCTTGGCCGGTTCAAGGGTCGGAGGAGATAACTCACCATGATGATCCCAATGCATCCGGCCTCGAGTCATCATCGGTTAGTAACGAGGAAGGCCTAGATAAGTTGACTGTATTCGCCGAATTTGGCGATTGTGAATTTCGACCATGCACAATTCAATATCACTCCCCCAGCGGCCAGGCATTGGTTATCGGGTATCGTCTATCACGACCGAAACCGCGTCGCGTCATGCGCACCCCTATTGGGCTCTGCCGTCGCTTGTATTCGTTTAAATCCACTAAACGCAAAACTTTTTTCACAACATCACTGGCGAAACCTTTGGCGATGATCGCATCGGCGCTGTAGTCATTCTCTACATACAACTCCAATATCTGATCCAATTCATCATAAGGAGGCAGACTATCCTGGTCGACCTGGTCTGGCGCCAACTCCGCCGAAGGCGGACGATCGATGACCTGCTGCGGAATGACTTCCTTTGGTGGCGTGGCGTATTCAGTATTTCGATAAGTTGCCAGCCTGTAGACCAGTGTCTTCGACACGTCTTTTAATACATCAAAACCACCGGCCATATCACCGTAAAGTGTTGCATAACCGACTGCAATTTCGCTCTTATTACCCGTAGTAAGGACCATGAGTCCTTTTTTATTGGAGATTGCCATCAACAGAACACCGCGGCATCGGGCTTGAATATTTTGTTCACTTACGTCAATGTCAGTGCCCGCAAATTCACTCTCGAGTGCGACCATAAACTCCTTGTATATTTCTACGATAGAAATTACTTGATAGCCCACACCCAAATTGCTCGCCTGCTGTGCTGCCGCATCGAGACTGAGTTGTGAGGTATAATCGAACGGCATCATTACCGCGTGTACACGCTCTTTGCCAAGCGCGTCTACGGCAACAGCCAGAGTTAGCGCTGAGTCGATGCCACCAGATAAACCCAGGACTACTCCGCTAAATTTATTTTTATTCACATAATCTCTGACACCCAATACCAGAGCCTGGTAAACCTCGGCTTCTATTGATTGCTCATCTGCAATCTCTTGCGATGGAATCTGACAGCGACTCTCTGTGTCCTCCATGATATCGACTACGATCGGATAGAGACCGGCGGTGAAACTCGGTGCTAGAAAATGACATTCTCCCGATGCTGTCACCGCCAAGGAACCACCATCGAAGACCAGTTCGTCCTGACCACCAATGAGATTCACGTAGATAATTGGAAAGCCGCCTTCCGCGCTTCTTTGTTTCAGCAGTTGCTTGCGTTCATTCAGTTTATTAATGTGGTAGGGAGATGCATTGATATTTATGAGTAATTGAGCCCCGGCATCCCGTGCCTGGTGAATAGGCTCCAGTTCCCACATGTCTTCACAAATTGTGAAGGCAATATCGGCACCGCCGATGTTTAGTACACAGGCTTGATCACCGGGGTGAAAATACCGATGCTCATCAAAGACCTGATAATTCGGCAAGCACTGTTTGTGATAGGTGGCCAGACATTTATTTCCCTTGATAACAGAGAGGGCATTGTACAGTTTACTACCTACTCTTTGCGGGTATCCAACTACCAGGTGGATTGCTAAATTTTCCCGGAGGATTCTGTCGATCGCCTTGTTTACTCGAACTTGCATGCTGGGTCTAAGTAGCAGGTCCTCAGGTGGATATCCCGTTATAGTCAACTCGGGGAACACGACCACATCGGCGGAAAATTCTGAGATCGCTTGTTTTGCAGCGGCAATAACCACGGCCGTATTGGCGTCAATATCACCCACCACCAGATTGAGCTGTGCTACGACTACTTTTATTTGCCGCGCCATATTCCCCACTTTACTGTTATCCTTATACCTTTATATGCTTGCATATCGACCGATAAAGCTATTGTACCGGCAAAATGCAATTCACTGCTAACCACCACCGATGTTAAATCATGGCTGAGAGCACCGCACAATATACTCGTCAGATCTACAATGTAACTGTTGTTTACAACATATATCGCATCGTCTTGCCCCTGGTACTCTTAGTGACCTTCCTCAGCAGTCCAGGTCAAACATTGTTAGGAGATCTTGACTCCACCCTGTTCGTACAAGTTTGCGCAGCCTACGCAATCTTTGGCGTTGTCATCACATTCCTTGCGCCGACTGGCGGCGGTTTACTAGGTCGCCCACAAATCCTCAGTGCTACTCTGGTAATCGATATATTGGCCATTACGTTAATCATTTACAGTTGTGGAGGAATAGTCAGCGGCTTGGGGCTGCTGTTAATAGTCACCATCGCTTCCGCCAGTTTGTTAATACGAGGAAGAATTAGTACATTTCTTGCTGCCGTCGCCGCTCTCACGATTATTTATAGCGAGCTCTATCTGTCGCTCTCATTGGAAGATCCGCCCAATCAATTTATTCAGACTGGGATTCTTGGGGCGTTTCTCTTCGCCACTTCGCTGTACATTCAAACCGTAACCGACCGTACCTTTCAAGCTGCCCTCCTCGCCGACCAGCAGGCTAGCGATATTATTGATCTGGAAAAGCTAAATAATGAAATCATTCAGCGAATGCGCACAGGCGTGGTAGTTGTCAACACCGATCATGAAATTATTAGCATGAATAGCGCCGCGCGCAACTCGCTTGCTCCGATTTTAGACCTGACTGCAGGCCGAGACGGCCATCACTCAATCCTTCCCGAGCCTCTCAAGGAACAACTCTCGTTATGGAAGATAAACCCCAAGCGCCAACCACAGCCCATCTCAATTCCCAACTCGAACAAACAACTGCAGATTAATTTCGCCTTTCTAAAACCAGACGAAGATTCCAATGTTCTGGTTTTCCTGGAGGATAACCGACTAATTGTACAAAGAGTTCGACAAATGAAACTCGCATCCCTGGGCCGACTAACCGCCAGTATTGCCCACGAAATACGCAATCCACTCGCCG
>JADFOC010000352.1:2461-3555 GCA_022563075.1 Pseudomonadota bacterium | reverse complement strand
GTGGAGGTAGCTGGTGAGGAAGCAAGTGAAAATAAAGGTATCACTCACCAGAAAGATCCACATCATCGCCTTGCCCCAAGGCACATGATAGGTTTGCTTATCCTCAGTCCAATCCTCTACCAATCCAGCCACACCGCCATGAAGTGATGCTGTCTTTACTGCCGTTTCACTCATCCTTTCTTCCCATTAACTTTTCAATCGATCTCAATCAATCATGTGGATTAGGTGTTTGCCAACAGTGCAAACAAGATCACCCACACCACCAGCAAAAAGTGCCAGTACAATGTGCACAGTTCGATACTCAGCCGAATCTCTTGCGCCTCACTGCCCGACAGCAGACGAATTGAACTCTTACTCCAAACCCACAAACCACCTAGTAAGTGTAGGGCATGCAAGCCCGTTAAAAGGTAGAAAAAGGAATTGGCTGGATTAGAATTTACGTAGTAGCCATTAGCTTGCAAGGTATTCCAGGCCATCATCTGACCCGCAATAAATAAAATGGCAAACACGCCACCACCGATGAAGGCGGGCATGACGTTTTTCTGCTGATCACTGTTGACGATATTTCTTGCCCGCTGAAACAACACACTACTTATCACCAGCAGTCCAGTATTTAGCCAGAGCTGTGCCGGGTCGGTGAGTGGACGCCAGTCTGGTAGCTCCATACGGATGAAGTAGCCAACTGTGAACAGAGAAAAAAGAATCGTCGCGATGCCCAGGAAAATCACCAGAGCCACTTTTTCGGGGGCAGCGGCAAAGGCGCCTTCGGGGCGCAGCGGGCCGATGATTCCCTTTGTTTCCCAGGGCTTTACCGTGATGTGTTTGATCAAGCTCATAGATCGGCCAGGGACTGATCGTGGTCTGGATCAAAATGTTGTTCATCTACCGTTGGCTCCGCACTCTCAGGTGTATTCTGCGGGATGAAGTCCTCATGTGCTCCGGGCACACTGTAGTCATAGGCCCAACGATACACATGTGGCAATTCGTCACCCCAGTTACCGTGCACCGGTGGGGTATCTGGCGTCTGCCATTCCAACGACGCCGAACCCCAGGGAGATGTACAGGTATATAAAGTCCGATTTGCTGAAGCTGAG
>JADFOC010000352.1:0-2451 GCA_022563075.1 Pseudomonadota bacterium | reverse complement strand
AGGGATTAGGGCCTGCTTCCTTGCCGTGACGCAGGCTCCAGAAGATATTCACGAAGAACAGTAGCTGCGAAGCGCCGACAAACAACGCGGCTATGGTAATGGCGGTATTTAAATCCTGGGCCGATTGCGGAATAAAGTCAGTGGTGCCAAGTGAGTAGTATCTACGTGGTACGCCCAGAAAGCCCAGATAGTGCATCGGCAGATAGATTGCGTAGGTGCCGAGGAAGGTACACCAGAAGTGCGCCTTGGCCAGCCCCTCATGGAACATGCGGCCAGTCACCTTCGGGTACCAATGGTAGAGTGAGGCGAACAACACCAGAATGGGCGACACACCCATCACCATGTGGAAGTGAGCGACTACGAAGTAGGTATCTGATAACGGCAGATCGATAATCACGTTACCCAGGAACAATCCGGTCAGCCCGCCGTGGATAAAGGTAAAGATGAAGCCGATGGCAAAATACATCGGGGCGTTGAGCCGGATGTCACCTTCCCAGAGGGTCAGCACCCAGTTATAAACCTTGAGTGCGGTCGGTACCGCGATGATCAAAGTCGTCGTGGCGAAAAAGAAGCCGAAGTAAGGATGCATGCCACTGACATACATGTGGTGGGCCCAGACAATAAAGCTCAACGCACCGATGGCGATGATCGCCCATACCATCATGCGATAGCCGAAGATATTCTTGCGCGCATGGGTACTGAGCACGTCCGACACCAGACCAAATGCAGGCAGCGCGACGATGTAAACTTCAGGGTGGCCGAAGAACCAGAATAGATGCTGGAACAAGATCGGGCTGCCACCTCTGTAATCCAGTTTGGTGCCGGTTTCGATAATCGCCGGCATGAAGAAGCTGGTTCCCAGCACGATGTCGAATGTCATCATCACAGCCGATACCAACAACGCCGGAAACGCGAAGAGTCCGAGTCTGGTGGCGACGAAAATACCCCAGACCGTAAGCGGCAAACGCATCATGGTGAGGCCACGGCAGCGGGATTGCAGCACGGTGGTGACGTAATTCAGGCCGCCCATGGTGAAGGCCACAATAAAAACCGCCAGTGACACCAACATCAGGATGATACCTAAATGATTACCCGGTGTTCCGGCCAAGCTCGCCTGTGGTGGATACAAGGTCCAGCCGGCTCCCGTGGGGCCGCCGGGGACAAAGAAGCTCGACATCAAAATAATCACCGACAGCAAGTACACCCAGAAGCTGAGCATATTGAGATAGGGAAAGACCATGTCTCGCGCACCACACATCAGTGGGATCAGATAATTACCGAATCCCCCGAGGAAAAGTGCGGTCAGCAGGTAGATAACCATGATCATGCCATGCATGGTTACTGCCTGGTAATAGGAATTAGGGTCGATCAAATCGAAGGTATCGGGAAATCCCAGTTGCAAGCGCATTAACAGTGACAGTACTAAGGCGACAATCCCGACGAGGATCGCCGTGCCACCGTATTGAATCGCGATTACCTTGTGATCCTGGCTCCAAACGTATTTAGTAACCCAACTTTTTGGATGATGAAGCTCCAGCGCCTGATCAGCCAGTGGTACGTAAGCCATTAAAACCTCCTAACTTGTTAATCTTCTCTAGCAGCCACCGGGACTACACTCAATTCAAATTCTGTGCGTAATTAAAACAGGTTTGTGTGCAGCGCTATCTCAAGGTGTTGACGTAAGCTGCCACATCTTCAAACTCTTCAATGCCTGACATCGCCGTGGACATGCCCACCATCTGTTCGCCATAGTCATCATCGGGATGCAGACCACGAATGCCAGCACGGAAATTACTGATCTGGGTGACGAAGTACCAATCACTCATACCCGCTAGCGAGGGGGCATCGGTGTACCAGCTGCCGGCGCCATTTTCCAGATGACAGGCCGCACAGTTGCGCTGATATATCTTGCGGCCATTTTCGATATCGCCAGTAACCGTAGCCACGGGTGCTATATCAGGCAGGGAGGCAATGTAGGCAGCCATATTGCGAATCGCGTTATCATCCACCAGTACCTGCGCCATTTGCGCCATCTGCTGCCCATTGCTATCGCCTTCGCCACCGCGAACACCGGCTTTAAAGTATTTCAATTGACGCTCGATGTACCAGGTTTGAAGGCCAGCTAATTTCGGGCCGTTCAAAGATTGATTGCCTTCTCCCTGAGCGCCATGACAGGTGGCGCAAATAGCGAACTGTGCCTGTCCTGCCGCAGGATCTGCCGCGGTGACGGCCTGGGTCTGAGCGAAAGTGGGTTGTTCGGCCATCCAGCTATCGAAGTCTTCCTGCGTATCGATAACCACCGACCCACGCATCACGAAATGACCTATGCCGCAGAGTTCTTCACAGAGAATGTCGTAACGGCCAACCACGGTTGGCTCGAACCAGAGCTAGGAACTCAGACCAGGACCCAGGTCCATTTTCACGCGAAATTGGGGCACGGTATAGTTATGC
>JADFOC010000020.1 GCA_022563075.1 Pseudomonadota bacterium | reverse complement strand
CATGTCACCGATCTGGCCGCCAATAACGTGATTTTCAATGGCGGCCTTGGCGACAAATAGATGTGTGCAATACCGCCATTTGCGCCCTACTTTGGTTTGCTCATACAGGTGCACACCATTTTTATCATTCCTCGTTCCATAGGTCTTACCGGAAATCTCGGTTCGATCCTTGAAGAAGACCTCAAAGGTTCGCGCATCGGTTTCAACATCAATTCCGGGGTGCATTTCTCCCGAGCCAGAAGCATGCAGAACTAATTGATAAGGTTTTTCTAAACGCATAAATTTAATGCTGCTCATGTCGATAACTGTTGGCACCGCCGCACGGGGTTCGAGGATGCTGATAACTTCTGCGGTTGAATCGAATTGCAGCAGCTTACCCTTGGTGCGGGTGCTGTTATTCAGTTCGATGGTAACGGAGGATTTGGCGTATTCCGGACCGTCATTAACTTCAGAAAAAGGCGGCGGCTGCAGATCGATCTTCAGCTTGGGGGGTTCTGGTGGATGCACTTCTTCTTCGGTTACTTCAACCGCAACGGCAGTGTCTGCTTGCATAGCTAGCCTCTGGCTGCTGAATCTTATGAATCCTAGCCTAGCTGTTTGGTACCGGTGGTAACAGCGGCTATGGGACTCAGATTCAATATATTACCTTTATTTATCAATACTTTATCCTCACAAAGTACGATCGCTACAATCTCTTTTCGACTGGTTACTCTAGCAGGTATTGAATACCTCTACAATTTGTAAGTTATTCGATGCCACTACTTCAGCGTCCCTTATATTTCTTAACTGAGGGCTTGTCTGCGTGACTGATTGCTCTATTTAGTTGAAGGCGCTGAACCTCGACCAGGGTCACCACAATAAAACTATCAAACCGAATAGATGGCCTCGGCGGCAGCGACAGCCTTACTGGCATCAACCTGTAGACCCGTACTGGAAAGCACATTAGCCAAGGCAGACAAGCAGAACAATACATTTTTCTTGTTACTGGCGTAGCCCATCAAACCAATACGCCACACGCGACCCGCTAGAGTGCCTAAACCGGCACCGATCTCGAGGCTGTAATTATTTAGTAATGCAGATCGCACCGTCGCGTCATCGACCGAATCAGGAAACGATACTGCGTTTAATTGCGGAAGACGATACTCTGCATCGACCACAAAAGATAAACCAATTGATTCTATTCCAGCAGCAAAAGCTCGATAGTTTAACTCGTGCCTTAGCCATGCATTCTCTAATCCCTCTTCTTTCAATATGATGAGGGATTCATGTAATGCGTACAACGAATTAACTGGAGCCGTATGATGATAGGATCTTTTAGCTTCGGACCCCCAATACCCCATGACAAGATTTAGATCGAGAAACCAACTCTGTACTTTGCTGTTTCGGTCTCGAATGACTTCTGCAGCTCGTTCTGAAAAACTGACAGGCGATAAACCCGGAACACAGGAGAGACATTTTTGAGTGCCGGAATAAATTGCATCTATGCCCCAATCATCCACTCTAAGCTCTATCCCACCCAGAGAAGTCACCGCGTCCACAATCGACAAACAATCAAACTTTCTGGCCAGCGCGCACAAGGTTTCGACATCGCTACGAACACCGGTTGATGTTTCTGCATGGACGAAGGCGAGGGCTTTTGTGTCGGGATTGTCTTTCAATGCCTGCTCGACCTTGTTCACATCTACAGTAGTTCCCCACTCGTCCTCTACCATAATAGCTATCGCACCACAGCGCTCTACGTTTTCTTGCATGCGACCACCAAACACACCATTCTGGCAGACGATCACTTTGTCGCCTGGCTCCAGTAAATTGACAAATACAGTCTCCATGCCAGCAGAACCTGGAGCAGAGATTGGCAGTGTTAGTTTGTTGCTGGTCTGAAAGGCATACTGCAGCAGCACCTTAGTTTCATCCATCATTTCAATAAATGCTGGATCCAAATGGCCGATGGTTGGTCGAGACAGCGCTTCCAATATTCGAGGATTTACATCGGAAGGGCCTGGACCCATGAGCGTGCGAACCGGGGGATGAAACGAATTGATCATTATTTTTCCATTTTTTTAATTAGACGGGATTGGAGCCTGGCGAGGCCAGCGTAAAAAACTCTGACAACTGCCGGCGACTGCTATTGCCGAACAGATTTTTCCCTCTTCGCTGATTGAATTTCCATTAATGAAAAAGCCGAGTACAACCCGGCTTTCCTAATTCACTCTGTGGTGACAGAACAGCTTATTCTTCTGATGATTCCGGTTTTTCGTCAATGTCATCACTGTCCTGGCGTGGGCGATCGACTAATTCCACATAAGCCATTGGGGCCTTATCCCCAGTGCGCTCACCGCATTTTAAGATGCGAATATAACCACCGGGGCGATCCGCATAGCGCGGACCTAACTCATTAAATAACTTGCCCACTGTTGCCTTATTTCGCGTACGATTGAACGCAAGCCGCCTGTTTGCTACGCTGTCTTTCTTCGCTAAGGTAATCAGTGGCTCCGCAACTCCTCGTAACTCCTTGGCTTTGGCCAAAGTAGTCTTGATGATTTCATGTTCGACCAATGACGAAGTCATATTCCGGAACATAGCTGATCGGTGCGAACTATTGCGATTTAGTTGGCGACCGCTGTGTCGATGACGCATAACTCTATACCCTGTTTATTCCAGCCTTCTAGTCTCTTTAGCTAGGCTGCTCTATCATCAGATTTAAGACTGGATGGTGGCCAATTTTCCAGGCGCAGACCAAGTGAAAGACCTCGAGTAGCCAAGACGTCCTTGATCTCGGTCAGAGATTTTTTACCCAGATTCGGTGTCTTCAACAGCTCAACTTCAGTGCGCTGGATCAAATCGCCAATGTAATATATGTCTTCTGCCTTCAAGCAATTAGCCGAGCGAACAGTCAATTCCAGATCGTCTACCGGTCGCAGCAAGATTGGATCGATTTCATCTTCATGCTCTTCAGGCTCTGCGATTATTTCGCTTTGCAGATCTACGAATACTCTAAGTTGATGCTGCAATATTGTGGCAGCCCGACGAATGGATTCTTCCGGATCGATTGTGCCATTAGTTTCCAGATCTATAATCAACTTGTCCAAGTCAGTGCGTTGTTCGACTCGAGCATTTTCAACTGAGTAGGACATTCTCACCACCGGACTATATGATGCATCTAGCAATAATTTACCAACCGCACGGGTTTCGTCGTCATCACTGACCCTGCTATCTGCAGGTGAGTACCCTCGACCTTTACGTATGGTGAGTCGCATATTAAGTTCACCATTGTTGTTCAAATTGGCAATGACATGATCAGGATTAATGATTTCCACATCATGATCTTCAGCGATATCAGCTGCTGTTACTGTGCCTGATCCTTTCTTGGACAAGTTTAAAACGACCTCATCCTTGTTATTCAAGATGATGGCAACGCCTTTAAGATTAAGAAGTATTTCGATTACATCTTCTCTTACGCCTTCTATAGTGCTGTACTCATGAACAACACCGTCAATTTCAACCTCTTCGACAGCACAACCAGGCATTGATGAAAGTAAAATTCGACGCAAGGCATTTCCCAGCGTGTGTCCAAAGCCTCGTTCTAGCGGCTCCAAAACCACTCTGGAATGACACTTGTCGAATTCATCAACGTGTATCACTTGTGGTGTTAAAAAGTCTGATAAAGATATTTGCATGCAATCCACCCTATGTGTGACTAATTCCCTACTTGGAATAAAGCTCGACGATTAAATTCTCATTGATATCCGCAGACAAATCGGCTCGTTCTGGCTTGCGCATAAACTGGCCTTCCAATTTGTTTTGATCCACAGAGACCCAATCGATCGGGTTGCGTTGTCCAGCTAATTCCAATGCAGATTTGATTCTTAGCTGTTCTTTGGCTTTCTGTCTTATGGCGATAGCATCACCTTCTGCTACCTGGTAAGAAGGAATGTTTACAACTTTACCATTAACAGTAATAGATTTATGAGAGACCAATTGCCGAGACTCAGCACGAGTTGAACCAAATCCCATTCGATAAACAACGTTGTCCAGACGACACTCCAGCAACTGCAAAAGGTTCTCACCCGTTGCCCCTTTCAAACGTGCCGCTTCTTTGTAGTAACCACGGAATTGTTTTTCCAATACACCGTAAGTTCGTCTGACTTTTTGCTTTTCGCGAAGTTGCACACCATAGTCAGACAAGCGCCCACGACGCTGACTACTCTGTTGACCTGGCACGGTATCTGTCTTGCACTTGCTATCAATCGGACGGACACCGCTCTTCAGGAACAGATCGGTTCCTTCGCGCCGAGAAAGCTTACATGTTGGGCCTAAATAACGGGCCATAATTTATCTCCTGATATGGGATCAGAGTAAAAATTGGTCAAGTCGATTAGTTGCAACTTAATCTGTAAGAAATTTTACTTTGTCCCCGTTTCAATATTGTTTACACTCGCCGCCTCTTTGGCGGTCGACAACCATTGTGCGGGATTGGTGTTACGTCCGTGATGTTGCTCACCTTCAAGCCACAACCATTCAGGGCTCTTATAGCTGACTCACGACCCGGACCAGGTCCGTTAACTCTTACGTCAAGGTTTTTCAAGCCATACAGTTCGATCGCGGACTTGCCGGCTTTCTCTGCAGCCACCTGAGCTGCGAATGGCGTACTTTTCCTCGATCCCCTGAAACCAGATCCACCGGCAGTTGCCCAACTAAGTGTATTACCCTGTCGATCAGTAATCGTAATGATGGTGTTGTTAAAGGACGCGTGAATACATGCAATACCATCAATCACGGCGGTTCGCGTTTTCTTCTTGGTCGATTTAGTTGCTGGCTTGGCCATAAATTATTCCATCTTTCTCTCAGATCGCTAGCTGGTCAATCTTTAACCGAAGCGTCACGAGTACTGTTTACCTTCTAATTGGCTTACGAGGCCCTTTTCTGGTTCGGGCGTTAGTCTTAGTCCGCTGACCTCTCACCGGTAACGAGCGTCGATGACGAATCCCGCGGTTACAACCGAGATCCATCAATCGCTTGATATTCATTGAGACATCCCGTCGCAAATCACCTTCTGTCGGAACCTTAGCCACTTCGGCACGAACGCTGTCCAGTTCTTCGGGGCTCAGATCACTGATTTTAGTTGAGGGCTTGATGCCAGTCTTGTCACAAATTGCATGGGCGGTAGTCGGACCGATGCCATACACATAGCGTAAAGATATTACGATATGCTTGTTGTCTGGTATGTTAACCCCGGCAATACGTGCCATAGAATTACTCCGTTATTTCTCTACTAACTTACTAGATTGCCTAACCCTGTCGTTGTTTGTGACGGGGTTCAGACTTACAAATTACTCTCACCACACCTTTGCGCTTTATGATTTTACAGTTTCTGCAAATCTTTTTTACTGAAGCTCTGACTTTCATTTTCTCTCTCCGTTATGGTCCGTCCAGATATCGCCAGACTAAATGCCACTACGACCATAGTTCCCTAATTTCGATTTCTTCATCAGAGAATCGTATTGATGAGACATCAAATGCGATTGCACCTGAGACCAAAAATCCATGGTTACCACCACGGAAATCAACAGCGCTGTGCCACCCAAATTAAAAGGTACGTTAGCTAGCATCTGCATAAACATTGGCAGCAAACAAACCAGCGTAATATAAACCGCACCAAACATTGTTAATCTTGTTATAACGCCATCGATATATTTCGCGGTGTGCTCACCAGGCCGTATACCGGGGATAAAGGCACCAGATCTCTTTAAATTATCCGCTACATCACGAGGATTAAAAACCAGCGCCGTATAAAAGAAGCAGAAAAAGATAATCATGGCACTAAAAACAATGAGGTAAAGCGGCTGCCCAGGACCGATCATCAACGCCAAGTCCTGCAACCATTCTGCGCCTTCTGCTTGTCCGAACCAAGTTCCCAGCGAAGCGGGAAACAACAATATACTGCTGGCAAAAATGGCAGGAATTACGCCGGCCATATTAATTTTCAGTGGCAGATGACTCGCCTGCGCCTGGTACAATTTTCTTCCCTGTTGCCGTTTAGCGTAATTAACAGTGATGCGACGCTGTGCCCTCTCGATGTACACGATGCAAGCCACCACACCAATCGCAATGATTCCTACTACCAGCAACAGCACGCCATTGATCTGACCTTCATATGCCTGAATCAGCGAGGTGCCAATCGCCGCTGGAAAGCCTGACACAATGCCGGCAAAGATAAGCATCGAGATGCCATTACCAATCCCCTTCTCAGTGATCTGTTCGCCCAGCCAAATCAGGAACATAGCACCGGTTACCAGCGAAATAATCGCGGTCAGGTTAAATGCCAAACCGGGTGCATAAGCCATTGAGGAGAGGAGCCCGACGGTCATCCCCGTACCCTGAACGGTCGCCAGAACCAGGGCACCATAACGTGTGTACTGGGTAATTTTGCGACGTCCGGATTCCCCTTCCTTCTTTAACTGATCCAGATGTGGACTTACTGCCGTAAGCAACTGCATGATGATCGAGGCTGATATGTAGGGCATGATACCCAACGCGACGATGCTCATGCGCTCCAACGCGCCACCGGAGAACATATTAAACAATCCAGTAAAGGTGCCCTCATTCCGATCAAAAAATGCAGCCAACTGTAATGGGTCGATGCCGGGAACAGGTATATGAGTACCGATTCGATACACAAACAGGGCAAACAACAGAAACAACAGGCGCGACCTCAACTCACCGAGACCGGCGCCAATGTTTTCTGGACTGATGTTGGGTTTGTTAGCCATGATTATCTAGTTCAATTAATCTTCTTTGTCTGATTGTTCATCTGTGGCTGGAGCCACAGGAGTCGCGGTGGCGTCCGTTGGTACTGCCTCGGATGATGCTTCCGCTTGCATTGCGGTTTTTCCCTTCGCAGGCTTGGCCTTCTTCTTGAGTTTCCCTGCGACTGTTGGCGCATCTTCAATGATCTTGCCACCAGCAGCTTCGATCGCTGTCTTAGCGCCTTTAGTAACTTTGATGCCGCGCAACGTAACTGGCTTGGTTACATCACCAGAAAGCATGACTTTTACTCGCCGTATGTGATTGGTAATCAAGTTAGCTTTGCGTAAAACGGCCACATCGATGACGTCCACATCTAGCTTGTTTAACTCTGAAGTACGCACTTCCGCGGTAATACGGCCCACGCGAGAGCTGAAACCAAACTTTGGCAGACGCATTTGCAAGGGCATCTGACCACCTTCGAATCCAGGCTTAATCGTACCTCCAGTCCGGGCTTTCTGTCCCTTATGGCCACGACCACAGGTTTTTCCCGAGCCACTGCCGATGCCACGACCGACACGTTTCTTTCCCCTGGTACTACCTTCGGCGGGACTCAAATTATTAAGTTGCATGGTTTAAACCTCAGTCTACGGCAAGCATATATTGGATTTTAGTAATCATGCCGCGAACAGCTGGTGTGTCTTCTACTTCAACAGACTGATGCATGCGCTTCAAACCCAAACCCTTAAGGCAGAGTTTGTGCTTGGGCAAAGTTCCGATGGGACTTCGCACTAGAGTTATTTTGACTGTCTTTTTAGCCATTTTTCTAACCTACAATTCTTCCACGGTCTTGCCGCGCTTGGCAGCAATATCTTCCGGCGAACGCATGTCTCGTAATCCTTTAAACGTAGCTCGAATTACGTTTATAGGATTGGTCGATCCGTAGCACTTCGCCAATACGTTTTGTACTCCGGCTAATTCTAAAATGGCCCGCATCGCACCACCGGCAATGACACCAGTACCCTCAGAAGCGGGTTGCATATACACCTTCGATGCACCATGACGCGATTTGATCGGGTATTGCAGCGTGTGTCCATCCAGATTCACCGTGATCATGTTGCGACGAGCCGCTTCCATTGCTTTTTGAATTGCCAAAGGTACTTCGCGGGCTTTGCCACGGCCAAACCCGACACGACCATTGCCATCACCAACTGCCGTCAGCGCAGTAAAACCAAAAATGCGACCGCCCTTGACCACCTTAGCTACACGGTTAACCTGAATCAGCTTTTCCTGTAGCCCTTCTTCGTTCTTGCCTGGCTCGTTTTTAAATGCCATATCTAAACCCTTAAAATTCCAGTCCGCCTTCTCGAGCAGCTTCGGCCAGAGCTTTTACTCGGCCATGATATTGATAACCAGAGCGGTCAAATGCGACCTTGTCTATGCCTGCGGCCTTAGCTCGTTCTGCTATCAATTTCCCTACTTTGCCTGCGGCGTCTACATTGCCAGTTGCGCCAGTCTTGTTGTCTTTTTCAACGGTCGAGGCACTGGCTAAAATTTCACCCCCACTGGGCGATATAATTTGCGCATAGATATGCTTCGGAGAGCGAAACACACACAAGCGGTTAACTCGCAATTCGCTGATCTTTGCTCTTGCTCGTTTCGCACGACGTAGTCGAGCACCTTTCTTAACATTCATAGCCTATGCCCTACTTCTTCTTCGCTTCTTTTCTATATACACGTTCATCGACGTAGCGGATACCCTTGCCCTTGTACGGCTCAGGTGGACGAAACTCTCTGATTTCCGCTGCGACCTGTCCGACTAACTGTTTATCAGCGCCAGATATCACAATTTCAGTTTGTGATGGTGTTTCAACAGTTACACCTTTAGGTAGTTCATAATTGATTGCGTGCGAATAACCAACCCTCAGGTTAATCTTCTGGCCCTGTACCTTCGCTCTGTATCCCACCCCTTGCAGTTCAAGTTTTTTCTGATAGCCTTCGCTTACGCCGATTACCATATTGTTTACTAACGAGCGGAAAGTACCTGCTAATGCACGGGCCTCTCTGGAGCTGCCTTTGGCGGATATCTTTAGTACTTCACCTTCTTGAGAGATACCCACAAGAGAATGCATCCTAAGCTGCAACGATCCCTTGCTTCCCTTTACCGAAATATCAGCGCCGGTTATGGTTGTTTCTACACCCTTTGGTATCGCTACCGGGCTGTTCGCTATTCTTGACATATTTTCGCTCTATTGCTTACTTCTACACCGATTAGAAAACCGTACATAATACTTCGCCACCAAGTCCCGCCGCTCGCGCTTGTTTGTCTGTCATCAAGCCTCTATTGGTAGTCAGAATCGATATTCCCAATCCAGCTCTATTTTTAGGCAGCTCTGCCGTACCTTTATAATTTCGAAGGCCGGGACGACTGACACGTTTTATTTCTTCTATTACCGGTTTGCCTTGAAAGTATTTCAATTCAACATTGATAATTGGTTTGCCATCGTTCTCTTGAACCGAGTACCCGTTAATATATCCCTCGCTTTCTAGTACCCGGCTGAGTGCCACCTTGATCTTTGATGATGGGCAGCTTACTGAAAGCATCTGTGCCATCTGCGCATTGCGAATACGGGTTAAAAAGTCTGCTATTGGATCTGACATGCTCATAATTCTTCTCCTGACTACCAGCTCGCCTTAGTCAGACCAGGCACATCACCGCGCATAGCTGCTTCACGTAACTTATTCCGACATAGACCAAATTTGCTATAGACACCACGAGGTCGGCCGGTGATCTGGCAGCGATTACGCTGCCGAACAGGGCTGGCATCACGAGGCTGTTTTTGTAACTTTACTTGAGCTTCCCATTTTTCATCATCACTGGCTTTAACGTCCCTGAGAATGGCTTTAAGCGCAGCACGTCGGACGGCGTATTTCGCGACCGTTCTGGTACGCTTGTGTTCTCTGGCAATCATTGAAGATTTAGCCATCTTTAGATTCCTCTTTGTCTTTAGCTGCTGGAGTTGCATCAGCTACCGGCACTTGTTCTTCCGCCTCTGGTGTTTCGTCAGCGTTATTCTGTTCCGGTGCAGACGCTTCTTCGTCAACCACGTCTGCCTTGATTGCGGTTATCTCGTCTGCAGATGCAGGCGCCTTGTCGTCTGTCGGCGGATCTTCTGCCACAGCAGGTGCCGCTTCACTTGTTTCTTCTGTTTCCGTTGCAGTTGCTGCTTCCGCTTTCGGCGCTGCCGCGGCTGGTTTACGGAATGGAAAATGCAATGCGGTTAGCAATGCCCGGCCTTCGTCGTCATTTTTTGCGGACGTGGTAATCGTGATGTTGAGGCCGCGTAAGGTATCGATCTTGTCGTAGTCAATCTCAGGAAAAATGATCTGCTCATTTACACCCATGGCGAAGTTACCGCGACCATCGAATGATTTAGGACTCAGTCCTCTAAAATCACGAATACGAGGAATCGCGATTCCAACCAACCGCTCCAGAAATTCGTACATGCGTTCACCACGCAGGGTTACCTTGCAGCCGATTGACCAGCCTTCCCGTATCTTGAAATTTGCAATCGATTTCCTGGCCTTGGTTATTACTACTTTCTGACCGCTGATCAAGCTCAGATCGTTGGCAGCATGTTCCAAAACTTTCTTGTCTGTGAGAGCTTCACCCACACCCATATTAAGAACGACCTTGGTTACCTTAGGTACGCGCATAGGATTACTATAACCAAACTGTTTGGTTAGCGTAGGGACTACTTCTTTTCTATAAAATTCTCTAAACTGAGCCATGCTCGGCAACCTACTAGTATTTAACCTATGTCCTGATTATTTGATTTGAAAACACGCTTCTTCTCGCCGTCTTCAAGCACCGTAATACCTACTCTGTCAGCCTTATTCGTTTCGCCATTAAAGATTGCAACATTCGATATATGAAGTGCTGCCTCTTTCTCAAGGATGCCACCAGGCTGACCCAAATTTGGGTTCGGTTTGGTGTGACGTTTAACCATATTGACACCGGCAACTATCACCCTGTCGCTGCCAACCAGACGAGAAATAGTGCCGCGTTTTCCCTTGTCTTTTCCTGTGATTACTATTACTTCATCATCGAGTTTCAGTTTGCGCATTTCGTGCCTCTACCTCTTTATTCTCTGAACCCTGCTACAGTACTTCTGGTGCCAATGAAATAATTCGCATGAATTTTTCGGTACGTAATTCTCTGGTAACCGGGCCAAACACGCGTGTGCCTATAGGCACATCCTGGTTATTCAACAAGATTGCTGCATTGTCATCGAATTTAATTAACGAGCCGTCACTACGCCTCACGCCTTTTTTAGTGCGCACAACGAGCGCCGTCAGAACCTGACCTTTCTTCACCTTTCCGCGCGGAATCGCCTCTTTTACGGTCACCTTAATGATGTCACCGATACGCGCATAGCGGCGACGGGAACCTCCCAATACCTTGATGCACATTACGCGCCTGCCGCCGCTATTATCGGCGACGTCTAAGTAAGACTGCACTTGAATCATCGATTCACTCCATCTTGTGTTCGCTGTGCGAACGTAGATTCTTAAGCTTTATTTATAAGCTCAAAATCCGACTATACTTGAGTGGCCCTAACATCTATCGAAACCAATGACCATGACTTCGTTTTCGATATAGGACGCACTTCCTTTATTGTTACTTCATCACCCGGCAAACATTCGTTGTTCGCATCGTGTGCATGAATCTTGGTAGAACGCTTAATAATTTTGCCATAAACCGGGTGTTTAACTCGTCGTTCTATTAATACAACAATGGATTTATCCATCTTGTTACTGAGCACTTTACCAGATGTAGTGCGAGCAACTTTCTCTTTGGTTTCACTAGCCGACATTTTAGGTTCCACTTTTCTGCTTTTCGGTAATAATAGTTTTCACTCGGGAAATATCTTGCTTCACTTCGCTGATCAAATGAACTTGAGCCAGCTGCCCGGTGCCTTTCTGCATGCGGCAATTAAATTGATCCTTATACAACTCTTTGAGCCGCTCCTCTAATTCAGGAATTGATTTCTCTCGAAGATCGCTGGCTTTCATTACATTACCGTCCGTTTCACGAAGGCTGTGTCGAATGGCAACTTGGCTGAGGCTAATGCAAACGCCTCTCTCGCCAACTCTTCATCTATACCTTCAATCTCAAACATAATTCGACCCGGCTGAATCTGAGCAACCCAATACTCTACGTTTCCCTTGCCTTTCCCTTGCCGCACTTCCAAAGGTTTTTGAGTTATCGGTTTATCGGGAAAAACCCGAATCCAGATTTTCCCACCGCGTTTTACATGTCTCGTCATGGCCCTTCGAGCCGCCTCTATCTGACGTGCGGTAAGCCGTCCGCGTGAAATGGCTTTCAAACCATACTCACCAAAATCCACCTTACTGCCACGATGCGACAGGCCTCGATTTCGGCCCTTCATCATCTTACGATATTTCGTACGCTTCGGTTGTAACACCTCGTCTTACCTCTAGTTGGACTTGGCTTGAGAAGGCACGATAGCCTCATCCAGATCCATGATCTCACCTTTAAACATCCAAACCTTTACACCAATCAGGCCATAAGTAGTGCTCGCTTCTGCAGTGCCATAATCAATATCTGCACGCAGTGTGTGCAAAGGCACCCGACCCTCCCGATACCACTCAGAGCGGGCAATTTCAGCACCCCCAAGTCGCCCACCGACCATCACCTTGATGCCCTGCGCGCCTTGACGCATGGCATTCTGTACCGCACGCTTCATTGCTCGACGAAACATTACTCGGCGTTCTAGCTGTTGCGCCACGCTGTCAGCCACCAGCTGTGCATCCAAGTCCGGCTTTCTAATTTCTTCGATGTTGATTTGCACTGGAATACCCATTTTTTTCGAGAGTATTTTGCGCAGAGATTCAACATCTTCACCTTTCTTGCCGATCACAATTCCTGGTCGTGCTGTATAAATTGTGAGCTTCGCTGTTTGCGCTGACCGTTCGATATCTACTCTGGAGACCGAAGCGTTCGCAAGGCGTTTCTTAACGAAATCTCTCACTTGCAAATCCATCAAAAGGTATTTCGCGTATTCTTTTCCTTCGGCATACCAGATAGACGTGTGCTTCTTGACTATTCCAAGTCGCATTCCAGTTGGATGTACTTTTTGACCCATCCGATACTCCTAGCTATCAGCGACTGTAATTGTTATATGACATGAACGTTTGAGTATGCGGTCCGCGCGACCCTTTGCTCTTGGCTTAATGCGCTTCATGGTCATTCCTTCATCAACACAGATTGTGGATATCTTCAATTCGTCTACGTCGGCCCCCTCGTTATGCTCAGCATTCGCGATCGCAGAATTTAAAACTTTCTTAATGATTGCTGCAGCTTTTTTAGGACTGTAAGTCAATAACTCCAGTGCCTCTTCAACTGCCTTGCCACGTACCTGGTCTGCAACCAATCTGGCTTTTTGGGCTGAGAGACGCACGCCTTTTAATCTTGCAATCACTTCCATTTCAGTTCCCTAGCGTGCCTTCCTATCTGCGGTATGACCACGATAGGTTCGTGTAATGGCAAATTCACCCAGTTTGTGGCCAACCATGTCTTCACTGATGAAAACCGGCACATGCTTTCTTCCGTTATGCACAGCAATGGTCA
>JADFOC010000351.1 GCA_022563075.1 Pseudomonadota bacterium | reverse complement strand
CTCCACCGGTAGAGACACGACCGGTCACCTGGAGATCGGATTTATCTTCCATGACCGGGACTTTGAGCCCGAGTATAGAGATTCAATTACTTTTACCGGCAATGGCGTTGATATAAGCATCGTTCCGAATCAGGCAAATCAGGAACTGCACGCCTATGGAATTCTGCAGGCGCATACCAAGATCGTCTCCTTCGAACCGCACCTGCATGCCCCTGGAGCGCGTATGTGCCTGGAAGCGATCTGGGGCCATCAGGTCGAAACACTGGCCTGTTCAGGCTACGACCACAACTGGGTGCGTACTTATCAGTTTGAAGATTCTGCAGCACCGCTGCTACCTAAAGGCACTATCATTCATATCACCGGTTATATGAATAACACGGATTCGAACGCCAACATCCCGGACCCGCGGAACTGGCAGGGATCGGGTAATCGTTCGGTGCAGAACATGTTCTTAGATCTTGGTATTCGAGTGACCATGAGCGAGGAACAATTTCTGGAAGCCATGGCGGAGAGACGTGAGGTACTCAATATGGGACCGAACGATCATGTCATTGGTTGTCCATTGTGTGGAGCACATCTGGTATCACCGATCGCAAAATGAGGACATCGAAAACAATGAAACTATTAGCCAATGAATTGAGCAGCACAGGAAAATTTCTGCTGCTCGGCCTATTTGTCCTGCTTACATCCCCTCTACTTCATGCAGAAACCTATTTACACGGTGAACCCATCTACCCTGCCTTCGAGGGTTGGCGTCCAAATCCTGACGGAACATTCAGTATGATGTTTGGTTACATGAACGCTAATTGGGAAGAAGCCCCCATCATAGAAATTGGAGACAATAATTTTTTCACGCCAGGGGGTGCAGACCAGGGCCAACCGACATATTTTCAGCCACGCCGGAATCGCTTCACCTTCGAAGTCACCGTGCCTTCCGATTGGGGCGATCGTGAACTAGTCTGGACACTTAGTTTTAATGGGGTAGAAGCCAAGGCCTATGCCACGCTCAAGGGAGATTACCTGGTTGATAATATGGTAATCGCCTCTGAAACCGGCTCTCTTGGGATTGGCACCAGTAGCCCCGAATCCAGATCCAATACCCCCCCGGTGCTCACGATTCAAGGAGATGAAGTCCGCACGGCTCAGGTTGGTGAAGCGATTACTTTACGAGTCCAGCTTAATGATGATGGTCTACCGAGAAGTAGAGCCAGACCTACCCGAACTGAAACCAACCTAGTGCGCGCCATGTTTCGCACTCCTCAGAAACCCACCGTGAGTAAAATTAATGCCCTGTTCCTGAGCTGGAATGTGTATCGCGGGCCAGGCAAAGTGACCTTCGATCCACCACAAACCAAGATATGGGAAGACACACGTACCTCAGCCAACTCTCCCTGGGGGATCTTGTGGTTGCCGCCAGCAATTCCAGAAGATGGCATGATCGAAGTCACCGCGACATTCGATGAACCTGGAACTTATATACTTTGGGGACGTGCCGATGATGGCGGGCTTTATGATGATGGGTATATTACGGTGAACGTCACCGAGTAAAGAGATAGTAGGGACAGATCTATTGTTGGCAATAATTTAGTAGTGAGACTTCCGTTGGTCTCTGCCTGATTGAGGCTTGCTCAAATTCACCAATTAAGTAAATCTGTTCTTTTTTACTTATTATTCCAATTTACCATCCACATAAAGCCACTTAGCTTTCACGCGTCGAAAGCGGGATACCTCGTGATGTAGTCCGGGATTGCCATCGCCATCGACAAAGCTCCCCTCGAACTCCACCGTTGCCTGATTACCTTTCTGGTTAAAATTCAGAATCGTCAGGCCTTGCCAATTTAGCGTCTTTTCCGACAAAGCCTCGGCCGTTAAGCCGCCACTAGAATCCGGATGCCAGGTCTCCAGCAGATAGTCCCCATGCCCACCCAGCGCATAGGCACTGTAACGGGAACGCATTAGTTGTTTGGCGGTTTTGGCGGTAGTGCTGCGATCGAGCAAAGGGCCACAACAGTTTTTGTAGGATTTGCCGGAGGTGCAGGGGCAAGGGGTCGGGGGCATGGTGCAGGTGATGTCTATTAGTTAGGTAGATTTAGCAGAGTCATGAAAACCAAAGGGTGGTTAGAGTAATTTGATTGCTGAGCATCCGTCCGATCAACTTATTCTGACTCCAAATTATTATTCGCAGCCATCTATAAGCGTGACCCACTCCTTATCGGCGCTATAAGTCGCGGTGCTGGATAAGCGTATAAATAGTAGCAGTAAAATTCTGGGCAAACCGGGAGTTGTTTGCATCGACTCGATTCTCATTATTGGCTTATTAAAAACTAACAGAGTATCCCTGGTTTTTAACTTTTAGCTCTCTATAAATTCAACACGCCTGCGGAATCTATTTGCTGGAACACCTACTGTGTCTCGCCAGAAAGCATTATTTCTCATTAGAGTTTTAAGCCGCGCTACGCTATTGGCTACTATGACCGGCTGGACTTTTTGTCGAGTAGATCCTGTATAGTCACCGCGGTAGCGAAGATCAACGATGATATCCCTGATGACTTGAGACAGCGCGTCCCACTCGGTAGTGCCATATTTCTCCACGACATCGTGCTTGCCGCTTCACTTATGCCTGCAGCAAGATTATAAACAACCGAAAAATAAGGTCAGGCCACTAATTGCATGTAATGCATGCTGTCGATATTTGCAAATGGAGACCTGACCCCGCAACTCTTTTTTATCTGCCGCCCGTGCCCTTGGTGACGAGCTTTTGCACGCGCCAGTTGATCAGCTCGGCCACCCAGATTTCATCTTCGGATGGGCAGGCAATGCCATGAATCCAGCCGAATTCGCCGAGGTTGCGACCGGGCTGGCCGTAGACGCCAAGCACCTCGCCCTCAAGTGATACCTTGTAGATGCGACTGGGATATAAGTCGCCGACGAAGAGCACTGGATTAGGCCCGGGCGTCATACACAGGGCGTCGGGTGCTCCTGGAGCCAGGGAGCCTCTCGTCCCATTAGGATTTTCACTGCCGTACACGATCTTACCTCGCGTCGTATCCACCGGCACATCGATGGTAAATTCGCGCAGGTAGTTGCCCGCTTGATCGAATACCTGAATCCGGCGGTTGCCACGATCGGCCACGTAGATTTCATCCGCGGGTGACACCGCGATGCCGTGGGGTGTATCGAACTGGCCGGGTCCGCTGCCAAGTGACCCCCAACTGGCTACCCATTCTCCCTGGGCGTTGACCTTGGCCACTCTCGAGTTGATGTAGCCGTCGGTGAAGTAGGTGTTCCCCTGTGAGTCCCACGCAACATCCGTGGGCTGGTTGAAAACATTGTCCCGATGTACCGGTATGGGCCAGCGCGGGTTGTTTTGCTCGGGAATGTCCACGTCTACGCGAACACATTCGACCACCTCGTGGTAGACCTTGCCTTCCGCGTTCCGCGGCTTGGCCACCACCACGATCTTGACCTGTCGGCCGATCAGTTTGGAGTGTTCATATATTCGCAAATCTTCTCTTGTGAAACCGCACGCGACAGCGAATTGAGCAATGAAGAACTCGGAAGCCTCGTTGCAACAC
>JADFOC010000350.1 GCA_022563075.1 Pseudomonadota bacterium | reverse complement strand
CTTCGGAGGTGAGCAGGGGATCGGCGCCATCGGTTACCAGGATGTCCATGATTTCAATATCGCCATAGCCTGCAGCGAGAAAGAACGGCGTGGCACCAATCTTGGATACCGCCAAGCCATTGTCAATCAGGATCACTCTGGAAAACACCGGCAATGCGCGTGCGAGCCGGGCATTGGGGTTGGCACCGCGCGCAATTAAAGCGCGAACCAACGTCGGCATCTGTTGCTGCACCGCCGAATGCAATGCGGTGCGACCGGCGCCATCGAGATTAGGATTGGCTCCATGGCGCAGCAGTATCAGTGCCATGTCTTCGTGAGCGCTATCTATTGCCACCAACAGCGCACTGGCAAGCGTGTCTGGGACTAGGTTCCATCTGGCGTTGGTGTTGCCGGCGATACCATCGGGCGCAGATTCATTGGCGTCGGCACCATTAGCCAATAGCAAGCTGGCGATTTCCATGTTGCCTTTTTGCGCCGCAAATAACAGTGGAGTGAAATTGTTGATGGAACGAGCGGTGGTGATCGCGCCATTCTCGATCAGGAGTTGTGCTGCGGCCAAATGATTTTCTGCCACGGCAAACATCAAGGCGGTATGGGATTTTGAATTTTCCCAGTCGTTTACCCTGGCGCCGCTTGCCAGTAATGACTCGATCACTTCGACATTGCCGACGTGAGAGGCGATCATCAGCGGCGTCTCGCCGGACGTTTTTGCCAAATTGGCATCGGCACCGGCCTCCAGTAACAGCTCGACCAGTTCGGGATTGCTGTTAAGGCTTGCCAGCGAGAGGGGAGTAACGCCATGATCGTCTGCAACATTGGCATCGGCTCCGCTGTCCAATAACAATTGGGTAATTCCTGCATCGTTTCTGTGCACAGACCAATGCAATGCGGTGGCGCCATCGCCCTGAGGTTCATTGACGTCGATTCGTTGCTGCAGCAACAACTCGATGGCGCTTCTGTTTTGGTTTTTCGTTGCATCGATAAGCGGTGTTTGACTGTAGGTGTTGATACAGAGCACAGCAAATAACAGAGGCGCTAAACGATGGGTCAAATTGTGCGTAGAGACACGATTCATGAAGCAGATTTTCCTGGCCTAGATTGCCGCATAGCCCGCAAACACTATCATTCCCCCTTTTGACATACAAGTGCGAAATGGCTATATTCCCATGACGATAAACGCCAGAATAGCACGTGTCATGTGGCTCCAGAGCTTAAAGAGTGGCGCAATAGCAAGCACAGAACAAAGCACGCAAGGGGATTCAACACCTATGTGGCGACCGCCGACCACTGCACCGAAAACTTCCATTTCAGCCGTGCTACTTTGCACGGTATTAGGGTTGGCCTCTATTCCCGCCACCAAGTCATACTCGGCGCAGACTGGAGTCGCCGATTATCAACAGATGCTCAATCAGTATTGTGTCGCCTGTCATAACCAACGGTTCTCCAATGCCAACCTGGTTCTACCAAGCCTTAGCATCGCATCGATTCCGATACAGGCGCAGACCTGGGAGCGAGTAATCACCAAGCTGCATGCTCGCACCATGCCTCCACTGGAAATGCCGAGGCCGACCGAGGCCCAGTATGACGGCTTGCTCGCCTTGCTTGAGAATACCCTCGACCAATCTGCGGCAGTGAACCCCAACCCTGGCAGAGTGCCGGCGTTCCATCGATTGAATCGCCGCGAATACCGAAATGCCGTGCGCGATGTGCTCGATCTGGACTATGACACCATCGCCTTGCTGCCACCAGATGACGCCGGTTATGGCTTCGACAATATTGCGGATGTGTTAACGGTCTCACCGATGTTGACCGAGCGCTATCTGAGTGCTGCTCGCAAGATAAGTCGCCTGGCCGTGGGAGACCCGGAGCTCAGTCCGACCACCGAAATCTACGAAGTCGATAAACACCTGCGCCAGGATGTTCGCGTTAGTGAAGCCTTGCCCTTCGGGTCTCGCGGTGGTATCGCGGTGCAACATTATTTTCCAGTCGATGGTGAATACGTAGCCAGAATTTTTCTCCTGAGAACTTACAATGGTGTGGTGCGTGGCTTACATGAATCCAGTGAGATGGAAGTCAGGCTCAACGGAGAACGAATTGCGCAATTCAGTGTAGGCCGCCCGCCTGGCGAAGACTCCGGGCTAGGTCAGGACAGAGACGGCGTCGAAGTGCGTTTTTTTGCGGCGGCAGGACCGGCCACACTGGCGGTCAATTTCGTCGCTGATAGTTCGTTGCCCGAAGGCATGCAACGACCTCACTATGCCATCACCAGTTACGAATATGCGGGAAACCGGACCGAGAAAACCGGAATTGCTCGCATCGAATTGCGTGGACCATACGGGGAGCTAAGCCGCGGTGACACGCCGGCCCGGCGCAGAATTTTTAGTTGCCGGCCCCTAAGTAGTGAAATTCAGGACGAAGAGATCTGTGCCACGGAGATTATCGATCGTATCGGCCGACTTGCCTATCGTCAAACCCTCGCCGACACAGATATTCAAACCCTGTTAGCCGCCTATCGTGATGGCCGCCGCGACCGCGACTTTGATGCCGGTATCGAAATGGTGATTCGCCGCATGCTGGTTAGCCCAAAATTTCTATTCCGGGAATTGGACGAACCTCAATATTTGGCTGCCGGCGATAGCTATCAGATCTCAGAATTGGAACTGGCCTCGCGGCTTTCCTTCTTCCTATGGAGTAGCATTCCCGATACACAGCTGCTGGATCTGGCCGAGACTGGTCGTTTGCTAGCGCCGGGTGTGTTGCAGCAACAGATTGCAAGAATGCTGGCTGACAATAAATCCAATGCCCTGATCACTAATTTCACCGAGCAATGGCTGCATCTAAGAAATATTCAATTAGTGTCACCTGACCCGATTGAATTCGCAGATTTCGATTCGAATCTACGCCAAGCTATGCAGCGGGAGACTGAACTCTTTCTCCAGAGTCAATTTCGGGAAGACCATAGCATAGTCGATCTGTTAACAGCCGATTACACGTATCTGAATGAACGCCTGGCCAAGCACTACGACATTGTCAATATTTATGGCACCCATTTCCGGCGTGTAAAATTACAGGATGAAGCTCGCATGGGTCTGTTAGGGAAAGCCAGTGTGCTGACGGTGACTTCTTACGCCCACCGCACGTCACCGGTGGTGCGCGGGAAATGGTTATTGGAAAACGTGATTGGCACACCGCCACCACCGCCGCCGGCGGATGTGCCGGCTCTTTCCGAGAACGAAGACGAGGATGCCGCACCGCTGTCGGTGAGAGCGCGCATGGAGCTGCATCGTAGCAATCCGGTCTGCGCCAGTTGCCACAAGGTCATGGACCCCCTGGGATTTGCACTGGAAAACTTCGACGGCATCGGTCGATGGCGCAGCACCAACGTGGCGGGCGAACCCATCGATACAGCCGGCACCTTGGCCAGCGGCATTGCGGTAGATGGGCCGATAGGCTTGAGAAATGCCCTGGTGCAGGACCCGGAAATATTCGCCACTACCGTTACCAAGAAGTTGTTAACCTATGCCTTGGGGCGGGGAGTGGAGTATTATGATGCACCGGCCGTGCGCCGGATTGTACGCAGTACCGAGGACC
>JADFOC010000349.1 GCA_022563075.1 Pseudomonadota bacterium | reverse complement strand
GGCAGATGGATCGCCAGGTGGAGCAATGGACCCGCGGTCGAGCGATCAATCGAGCCCGCCGCGCCCTATGGAGTCGAGGTGCAAGCTGGCTGATTCGGGTTCGAGCTGCAGTGACGGGCCCACAAGACTGGATGGGGAATCCAGGCCACGCACTGCCTCTAGAGACACAGCCGAAAACCCCAATTCGAAAGGGTCAGGAATTTCAGGGTGTTCTGGTAACCAGTTGGGTCGGGCACAGGCTGTAGACGATTCCGTGTTCGGGACGCAGTGGCCA
Source organism: Pseudomonadota bacterium (assembly GCA_022563075.1). Lineage (GTDB taxonomy): Bacteria > Pseudomonadota > Gammaproteobacteria > Pseudomonadales > Pseudohongiellaceae > UBA9145. The sequence goes on along the minus strand of JADFOC010000349.1, from coordinate 3,328 downwards.
GCCTGGATTGGCGGCATACTGCTAGCCATAGTCAATATCATGTTGTTCGCTTATGAAAAGCCCTGGAGCACCGCAGATGGCGTAAGGAACTGGGGAGACTGGGTATTCAATACCCTGAACATCGCCGACAAAACTATCATTCCGCCTTACCTTTACTCCACTTCTCTGTTAAATATTGGCGTGATTGCAGGTGCCTTTGCCGCCGCCCTGCTGGCGCGGCAATTTCGCATTCAGGGCGCACCACCCTTTGAATTATTCAAGGGCCTTATTGGTGGCGGGCTCATGGGGATAGGAGCAGCCATGGCGTTTGGTTGTAATATCGGCGGCTTTTTTAGCGCTATCAGTGCCCTGTCGATGGCAGGAGTCGCGATGATGCTGGGCCTTATGATCGGCGTCTACATTGGTCTGCGTTTGCTCATCCTGGAAGTGACTTACCTTAATTTCCCCAGCTCAAACCGTGCTGGAACAGCGCCTAAGAGTGAAGTTTCCGGCAGGCTAAATAGACAGCCTGTCATAGGCGCACTGGTATTGGCTGGCATCCTTGGATTAGCATTCATTTACGATGGTTTCGACTACCCTACCCGTGGCGGATTCCTGCTGTTCGGGCTGTTTATCGGACTCGTGATGCAGCGCACGCGTTTCTGTTTTGTGCGCGCCTTCCGGGAACCGTTCATGACCGGGGATACCGAAATGACCAAAGCAGTGATACTTGCGGTGGTGATCAGCGTGATTGGCTTCTCTATTTTGAAGTGGACAGACTTGCGTGACCCGAGCGCCTCTGTATCGGTTGGTTTCTGGCTCGGCAGTTTGGTCGGCGGCATCATTTTTGGAGTTGGCATGTCCCTGAGTGGCGGGTGCGCTACCGGGTGTCTGTGGCGAGCCGGAGAGGGTCAGATAAAGCTATGGGTTGCACTAGCTGCTTTTGCAATGTCCACTTCTCTGTTCAGAATCTGGCTGGAAGACAGTGGCTGGTTGATGAAACTCGGAAATCCGGTGTTTTTACCCGATATAGTAGGCTGGAAAATGGCAATTATTACAGTATTAGGCATCATGTTACTGTGGTACCTGATAGTAGTATGGAACGAGGTTAAAAAGAAACTCGTCGTGGCATGGTGACAGCAAGGCAGATTATCGCTCCTGTCGCCACTTATAAATCGCCACACCGATAAAAGGACCGGTAAACATAGATGCAGGAGATGCAGATAAAGACTAACTAAATACTCGCGGGGGTATATCATGAAAAGCAGGATTATTTTTAAAATAGCAGTACTGATGATGATTACGGTGTCGGTAGGCAGCGCGATTGCTCACGGCACCAAGTTCGGGGCGCCTAGCGTCGGCATGAGTGTCAAGGACTACCAGTCACTGGTTTTCCTTGATCTGCAAAATACGGTTCGCATGGATTGGGATGCGGTCAGGGACATGCCAGGTTATTTCCTGATCGATAATCAGGGTCACCCATCTATTTCGGTAGTGGACTATAATTTAGCCGAAACAGTCAAGAGAATCGATATGGGTGAGACCGGCAACCACCACATATGGATACTCCCCGGCGCTCGCTATGCATGGTCTTCACAGCGCTACGAGTCTGACCAGTTCTGGACTATCGATCTGACCACGCAGGAAGTAGTCGACAAGTTCTCGGTAAGCATGGATGGCAAAACCGTGATTGCGCCGCTGCATGTAGGTTTCGCTTACACTCAGCCTCTGGCTGTGGTTGGCAATATCCTGGACAAGGAGAACGGATATCTGACTTTTCTTAGCACTGCGACCAGAAGACCGCTGCAAACCATAAAACTCAGTTGTAACGGTGCGCGGGATGCGATGTTTACACTCGATGACTCGAAAATATTCACCACCTGTCAGCAGGAACCAAAGGGTGTATCGATCGTGGATGTCAAATCACGCAAAGAGATCAAGATGATCCCTATCCCTGGCGGCCGCGCAGGCTCTATGACACCGGACGGTAAATACTTCCTGGCCGCAGGCAAAGGCGTTATCGTGATCTTCGACACTAAATCAGGCGATATCGTCAAGACGTTAAAGGTACCTGGTGGTGGTGGCAACTTTACCTGTCTGCCCGACAGCTCCAAGTGTTATAACGGGTTGAGAAAAGCCAATAGCATTGCGGTAATCGATATGAAAAGTCTGGAAGTGACAAAAGTGATCGAAACCGGACCCAATGCAAACCGACTTTATTTAAACCCGGCCAACACGCGCTACGGGCTGGTTGCCAATGAATCAGGAAAGTCGGACATCGTCACCGTGATCGATACACAGGAAGATATTGCCGTTAAAAATATCTACACCGGCCTGGGGCCACACAATGTCGCCTTTAATCCGAAGGGCACGCGGGCGTTGGTCACTACCAAAAAGGAAACCGTCGCGACCTTGATCGATACCTCGGCTGCAGACCCGATGGAATGGGATACGATTACCACAGACATCGCATCAGGCATACAAAACAATGGCGTGCGTTGGGTTCCAACACCAGAGGCCCTTTTAAGCGCAATGAACTAATGCCTAAGACCACCTCGATACACTACCTGCAACCGCGCTTGGCGGTTGCAGGCCTGTTGATTCCCTAATATCAGGAGAGACTAATATGCTTTGTAATCACTCTCGGCGAGATTTTCTGCGCTACGTCATGGTTGGCGGCGTGGCTGTCCCGCTTACTTTTGCACCCGGGTTTTTCCAGCTGGCGCAAGCCAAGGCGTTCAATTTTGCTGCCGATCCCGACAATTTAACCGACCTGGAGCGCATTCATCTGCCCAAAATCACCTTGCCGCCGGTAGTAGAAGACGGCAGCCAGGCGCCAATACAGGTGGAAATGGATCATCCAATGGATGAAGATCATTACATCACGAGCCTACAGATTATCGGCTTTAACGACCCGGTACAAACCAAGGGAAATTTTTATTTTACACCGCTCAACGGAGAAGCATTCATAAGTACGCAGATCCGTCTCGCCGGTGGAGAAAGCACCGTATGGGTCGTCGCCGAATGCAATCAGCACGGCAGGTGGGCGGCCAGCACCAGTACTAAAGTTGCGGCCGGGGGTTGCTGAGCCGATGGTTAAATGTGCCAGTTTCGGTACCACTTTTACCGGTTACCTGCTGACCCTGTTACTGGTTTTTGGCACTTACCATGCAACCACTGCAATAGCGTCGGAATCCGAGAAAATCCGCATTATCAGTACCAACGATATTCACTCCTACCTGCGTCCGATCTATTACAGGTACCAGGATGAACCGAAACCCTGGGGCATCCAGTCGGTTGATGGCCGGTCCTCGGACAAGACCGTTTCGATCAAATACAACGAAGCTGA
>JADFOC010000348.1 GCA_022563075.1 Pseudomonadota bacterium | reverse complement strand
TCGCACGAAGATCACATCACCTGCCTCGACAGTTAATCCGGTCTGCGCTTCCCAGGCTTCCAGATCTTCGACATAGATTGGCGTGCCGGGTTGCAGATAGTCGACTCCCTTCAAGCGGGCGATATCCATCAAGATACCGCGGGTCATAATCCCCTGCTTCACATCGGTGATGGCCAGCTTCTGACAGCCACTGTCATCCACGTCGTCGCGTGAGAATCCGTTATACATCTGTCCCTTGTGTAACACATGGCACAGTGAGTCCATGTGACTGTGCAGACCGCCGTGATAGGAAAAGGAAATACGATCCATCACATATTCACCCGGGGAGTCGAGAATTGTCATCTGATGATCGAACGCGGGCGGAGAATTGGGACTGCTTGCCACCGAGTAATTGTGTGCCAGCGATACCGATATGCCGGTTTGCACCAGCCTGGCGGCGGCAATTCTTTTTTCCGGCGTAATCAGATTCAATGCGCCGAGCTGATCGTCTTCACCCCAACGTCCCCAGTTCGACAATTCTGTCATCCAGGTTTCAACCATATCGGCTGTTACATTATGGTTGGATTGTGCGGAGATGCTGGTAGCAAATAATCCAAGCAACAGCAAAACAGGAAATTGAACGCGGTTGATGTTACCGACTATGGACGAAAGCATAATGTTGACCCCTTACATCAATACAGACAATGGCAGAATAAACGCTGAAGGTTTGGATGTCTAATCCCAGAAAATGAACAGCCAGCAGGCTTGCCATTACAGGATTCCTGCAGGTCTATCGGGAGTAGACTCCCGCTGACAGAGTGTTTATGCTGCCCTCTCGCTTGCGACAGAAAAATAGAGCCCAAGACGACTATTATGAAAATTAACAATAAGATTTACCTTGCCGCTGCCATGTTGCTATGCAGTTCCAGTATTTTCGCGCAAATCGCCGACTATGAGCCGGTAACCGAAGCCCAGTTGAGCAATCCTCCGGCCGGTGACTGGCTAAACTGGCGTGGGACTCGCAGCTCGTGGGGTTATAGCCTGCTCGATCAAATAACCAGGGAAAACGTCAATCAACTGCAACTGGTATGGGCCTGGGCAATGGATGAAACCGGTGCGGTAGAGGCCGCACCACTGATTCATGACGGCGTCATGTTTCTGCCCAGCCCACGTGGGGTCATTCAGGCACTTGATGCCGCCAACGGCGATCTACTCTGGGAATATCGTCCCGGCATTACTGCGGCCCTGGATGGTGCTACCGATGCTGGATTGAGCCCAGAGACGCTGGGCGACGCCGCGATGCCCGCCACCGCCTATGCCGGAGTCGGTCGTGGCGTCCAGAAAAATATCGCCATCTTCGGCGACATGATTTATGCGGCGACTGAAAACGCCAGTATTGTGGCAATTGACGCCCGCAGTGGCTTATTGGTTTGGGAGACGGCGGTTGCAGACCCCGCGCTGGGATACCATTACACGGCGGGTCCCATCATCGCCAATGGCACCCTGGTGACAGGAATTAACGGCTGCGACCGTTACAAGGACGATGTGTGTTTCATCACCGGCCACGATCCGCTGACCGGGGTAGAAAAGTGGCGGACCTCCACCGTGGCCCGTCCGGGTGAACCCGGCGGTGATACCTGGGGTGATTTGCCACTTCGCTTCAGAGCCGGCAGCGATGCCTGGATTGCAGGCAGCTATGACCCTGAAACAAATCTAGTGTACTGGGGTACGGCGCAGGCCAAACCCTGGGCGCGGGCAGTACGGGGCACCGATGGCGCGGCACTGTATACCAATTCGACGCTGGCACTGAATCCCGATACCGGCGAAATGGTCTGGTACTACCAGCACCTGCCGGGCGAAACCCATGACATGGACGAAGTATTCGAGAGCTTACTAATCGATGTCGATGGCAGAAAGTCCCTGTTCAAGATGGGTAAGCTGGCCATCCTTTGGCAACTGGACAGGATCACCGGCGAATTCATTCATGCCACCGATTACGGTTACCAGACGATCGTCAATCTGGATCCAACTACCGGAGAAGTGACCTATCGGGACGGACTCTTGCCGCGCATCGGCGAACAGGTTGATATGTGCCCGAGCACGTCTGGCTTTAAGAGCTGGCGAGCGATGGCCTATCACCCCCCGAGCAGTTCTCTGTTCATTCCCATCACCCTGAACTGCGAACTGGCTACCTTTGGCCCTACTGAACGAGTGTTAGGCGGAGGCGGCACCGGTCCGGTGCGCCGCATCAACTATCCGCATCCGGACGCAGACGGCAACCTTGGCGAATTATTGGTAGTGGATATTCCCAGCGGCGAAGTGAAATGGCGCTACCGCTCGCGGGCTCCCATTAACACCGCGGCACTGACCACCGCGGGCGGCCTGGTGTTCGTGGGTGACTGGAACCGATACATGTATGCGTTCGATACCGACACCGGTGAGATGTTATGGAAGACGCGGGTCCCCACTTCTGCCCAGGGTTTCCCCATCACCTACCTGGTGGATGGCAAACAGTATGTGGCCATGCCGGTCGGCGTAGGCGGTGCCAGCTGGTCAAACATGCTCCCCAGGGATCTGGCGCCAGAACTTAGTCGCCCCCTCAATGGCAATTCCATTCATGTGTTTGCACTACCGAACTGATGAAAATCAGAACGCTTTATCAATCGATAATCACAGTTGCATTTTTCCTGCCACTGAATATTGGAGCGAGCCACGCCCAATCTAGCGCTTCGATTTGGGATGGCGCCTTCACCGATGCCCAGGCGACGCGTGGCGAGGCAGACTACAACGCTAACTGCGTCTCTTGCCATGCAGCAGATCTGCGGGGAAACAGTAACACGCCGAGTCTGCGAGGCATGAGCTTCATGTTTATCTGGGAAGCCAAGTCCTTGGGTGAATTATTCACCAAGATGCGCACCGAGATGCCCACCGATCGACCGGGCAGTCTATCGGCTCAAAGCTATGTGGACATTCTCTCTTTTATACTGAGAACCAACCAGTTTCCCGCCGGGGAAAATGAATTGGCGACCGATACAAAGCTGTTGAATCAGATTCAAATCACTTCGAAGCCAGCGTCAAATTAGCTTTAAAATTAGTCCTGACCCCTTTATTAAGCCTGCTATTAATACCTAAAATGACGCCAACGCGTTAAACGGGCTCGCGGTACCGCCCTTGATTGGAAGAATCTGAATCGCTGTCAGGAATTCCCATCGCTGCAACCGCGCAGCCATGGCGGCGACTTCTTGCAGGTAGCCGTTGTCCACAATGGGTAGGCCAAGATTGACCTGGGTGAGTTGATGAATGGGCCGATTGATTCCCGCCACGCCAGACGGCTGCACATCATTGACCGCATCGCTAATTAAAATGGCCACATCCCGCTCGTGTAACCAGGGTAACACGGAAGCATGCAGACCAGCCCCACCCTGCCCGTAACGCCAGGGGCCTTCTGCATCACGCATCGCCCAGCGCCCGGTACGGATGAACAGAGCGTCACCACTACTTATCTTGACCCCGGCAAATTCTTCCCAGGCCTCGAGGTCGGCGACATAGATCGGCGTGCTGGGATCCAACCATTCCACTCCTCGTAGCAAGGGCATATCTACCAGTATGCCGCGAGTAACATAGGATGTGCCCA
>JADFOC010000347.1 GCA_022563075.1 Pseudomonadota bacterium | reverse complement strand
ATGAACGGCGGAACTGAAATGAGAATGGAGATGGATGTAAAGATAGGTCTGGGGCCAATTGGCTGGATTATCGGACCATTAGCAGTAAGACCCCTGATAAAAAATCGCTTCGAGAAGTCGGTCCTTAGCATGGATCATTACATTAAGACGGGGAAAAAATTCGACCCCAAAGGCAATATTGTCGACTCGAGTCTTGCTGCAACTTAATAGAAACGAGTCAATAGAAATGGCGTCAGAATAAATATCCAGTGCTGGTTATTTACTCTGACGCCATTTACTCCATTCATTCCTGCCCCCAGTCAGATGACAGCACTTCCCCCTGGTGAATATAAAACACGCTGTCATCGAGTAGTACCGACCGATCGCTGTAGCGGCTGAAACCGAAAGGGTCATTTTCCCCCGTGCCAAGAATGATACCCACCTGGTTAATGCCGCCCTCACTAATTTCAAAACTGTACAGGCCGGTGTGGGTATAGTCATAGAAGGCACTGGGACTTGCCGCATCAAAAAACTCACTGCTGGGCACGGTGTCAAAAAGATCGATCGGTATCGCTAACCGCGCCGGGTCGCTGCCGTTAGCGGCCAGGAAAGACAGGGCGTGGTGCTCGAACAAGACGGCGGAAGTGGTGCCGCGTTGGCCAAGCACCAGCGCGTCTACCTCGCGAGGATTGGCTGGATCGCTCACGTCGAACAGGGCTAGTTTCAAGCCCTGATACCAGGCACCGCGAGCGCCGCCGAAGTCAAATGAGGTCTCGTCCAGGATGGCGTCTTTACCAATGCCCAGTAGCAGTGTCTCACTGACTGGATGCAGGTAATCCGAATAGCCATCGATTTCCAGTTCGCCGGTAATCACCGGATTTTCCTGATCGCTAAGATCGACCACATACAGTGGATCGGTCAGACGGAAAGTAACCAGGTAGGCCCGGTCGCCAAGGAAGCGTGCGGCATAGAGTTGCTCACCTGGCTTGCCAATTCCATCGATCACATTAACCGTCTCCAGGGTACCGCCCACCGAGGATTCCTTCAGTACCGTCAGTCGGGTACTGGATAATTCGTTCCAGGTATCGCCCAGCGATGTCACCACATTCAGGTAGGCCCCATTTTCTCCCATGCGGAATGACTTCTTGTCTTCACTCCAGCCCAGATGCCCCTCGACCTGTGCCGAGCCACGATAGTCGATGCCGCCATCGACTAAGGCAAACTTGTGAATCGCCGTGGTGTGCTGCGGACTGTAGACCAGCGCGATTCTGTCGATTATTTGATAGTCGTTCTGGGTGGTGGCCAGGTACAGGGAATCCGCGGTCATATACAACGTCTCCGAATCGCCCAGAAAGCAGGTGCTCTGATGTTCGGTCGGTGCATCCAGGGGAATGGCACTGACGGTGATAATAGAAGGATTCGTGTTCTCATCCAGCGACTTGGTGGGCAGGTAACAATCCCGATAGCTGATCAGCTCGCTTAGCTGCTGCTGGGAATCCGTGATCGACGGCAGCAGATCACTCAGGCTGCTATCTGCCAGGATCGCGGCATTATCTGCCCTGGCTTGATCGGTGTCGGCATACCTCTCGTAGCCCGGAAGCAAGGGCGTGTATCGGCTTACTACGTAGAGCACTTCGCCGATGCGGCGGCTGGCAATTAACTGCCCTTCGATGGTCAAGGTTTCAAGCGGCAGCAACGCCGCCGGATCGCTGGCATCAAAAAACTCCAGTTCCGTTACATTGTTGACCCAGTACCACACATCAAACCAATAGGGAGACGAGCCGGTGCCGGCTACAGTCACCAGCAAGTCGTTGCCCGAGGGGCGGTTCTGGATCAGGTACATACCATCGGCAGGCACCGAGCCCACCAACGCCTGGCTAGCCAGCTCAGTCGCCGTAGAGGTATCTGCATCGAGTTCATAACTGATCACACATGTTTTGTCGGCGCAGGTGCGCAGCGTGAACAAGTAACTGCCATCGGTCTTGACCGTATCGGCTTCATCCACGTCGGCTTCCTGCAGATTGGTGGCGGATACCCGAGTGGACGCGGTGGTTCCGCCGCCGGTAGTGGACGCATCCAGCGTAGCAATTTCCAAAACTCGATAGGTTTGGTCCGATGCGGAGATCTGCAGACCCTCTTTCAAGTAGGCTTCCATGGCCGCATCCGAATCGAAGGCATGCAAACTATCGGCGTTGGCCGCCTGCACGGCGAAACTCAGCGGTTCCAATGCCACCACCAGTTCCTCTCCAGAAACCTGGTAAGCCGCATAGATCGTATAATCGCCGGCAGTTAAAACATCGTTTGCAAGTACCTGAATGTCCACCGACTCGGACAACAGTTCCTGCCTGAATGGCATGGGTTCCTGGCTGATCGGGTCCCAGCTGGTCCAGGCACTCGCCGCTTTCAAAAACCAGTCGCCGTTGAATTCAACCGCCATGAAGATACTCGCCATCTGGCCACGATCGGGCAGAGCAACTTCGAGCGAGTAATCACTGGTATATAAATCGCCGTCGAGAAACACCGACGCAAAACGGTGGGGTGTGGCAATGCTAATGCTGGCGCTGCCATCGGCGTTGGTTTGCACACCGGCCAAATTCTGTTCTTCAGCGTAGGCAAGCACAGGTACGAGGCAGCACCCGGCTGCCATCGCGCACCGAATTAGCCGGCAGTACCAGGAGAAACGACTGCAGTCAAAACGTATATGCACACTAAAACCTCTTCACCAGAACTTGAAACTACGGTACCACGACTGTCAATATCGAATCCCGATTACTATTTTACGGCGCCAAAATACTATCGAATACCAGCTGAACAATAGATGAATGATTCGTTCCGCGGTAAGTTGCGGCCCAGGTGAAAAGTCTGAATAGACCGGGATGAGGCTAAAGTTACAGTACTATGTATTTGCTCTGACCCCCGCCTATTCCCTGACCCCATCCGTTACCGGTTACTCAATGACCGACCAGACCTGACGATGGCATTGTGAATAACATTGTTAGGAGTTAATCTTGTCACTCTTGTGATGGACAGCATGTTGCCTGGGCTGAGCTTAAATTTATTCCGGCAGTAGGGCTGGAAGTCGAAATCATGAGGATAAATGCTTGAACAGGGCAATTTGATTTAATCATGGTGAGCATTGGATCGGCAAGATGACACTGAGTGTCGTATCGGGAAATACAATCTGTTTATCCTGCCGCTGCCTCACGCAACGAGTGCCTCACTGATCATCAGTGTAAGGAGAATAAAGATGCTAGCTGCTAACAGACTTGGATTCCTGACACGGGGCGCCCTGGCGACCCTCATCCTTGGTGTCGCGACTCTCGCGCTGCCGACACTGACATCGGCGCAAGCCGCCGAGGAACACCCGACATTCACCCGAGATGTATTGCCAATTTTGCAGGAGAACTGTCAGAACTGCCATCGTCCGCGGGGCATGGCGCCGATGCCGCTGGTGACCTATGCGCAGGTTCGTCCGTTTGCACCACTGATCAAATATAAAACCTCTAACCGCACGATGCCGCCCTGGCACATCGACAGGAATATTGGTATTCAAGAGTACAAGAACGACAGGTCGCTAACGTTCGAGGAGATCGCGATACTGTCAGCCTGGGTAGACGCCGGTGCGCCCGAAGGCGATG
>JADFOC010000019.1 GCA_022563075.1 Pseudomonadota bacterium | reverse complement strand
TTGCACACCCTAAAGTAGTTCCGGAATACGGCCATCGAGGGGATAGATGATATGTGAAGTCCGCATGTGCTCGCCAATGCCTGCGCTCTCAACCCAGAAATCATTGTAGGATGCATCGACCCCGCCAACGGGTACCGCGGCATCCGAGTTGGCATCTGCTGCAGCCCGTCGTGTCTGCGCTTCAGCAACTTCTTCGGCGGTGAGAAACTGCCGCTCGCCAAAGCGTTCCGGGCGCTGCATCGGGGTATTGGAAGAAAAATTCCAAACTCCCTGCAGATCCGGTTGTCCCCATTCGGTGCGAGGAACCACATAGCCATCGGCGGCAAAACTGGATAGAGAAAGTGAATAGCTCAGGGCGATAAGAATCAGCGATATTATTTTTTTCATGGTGACCTCCACGAGGAGTCGAACTGACTTGGTGGACAGTAGCCTATTCGAATTAGGAAAACAATTTAGCCAGAGCAGGCAGACTAAAAAGGATGCATCGGGCTTCGATGGCTTGATCAACGAGTCGCCCTTGGAACAGAACCCCCAGGTCTACGCGTATTTTCTAGCAAGCGAGCTACTATTCGTTGTTTGCTTCGACTCTAGATAATCTTGTTTTTAGGCACGGGCATTGGTGGAGAGAAAAGTGAGCAGCCTGGTCTCGATTGAATCCGAAACGCCCGGTACAAATAAGATGGTAAGCATCACCACTACGGCTACCGCCACACACAGGATTAGGTAATTCTGGGTTTTCATCTTGTTATTCTCCTCCTATTGTCGATCTTGGGGCTAACTCGAATGCCCAGGTATTCCCAGCTTCGATGGTCTGCCTGGTGTTTGCGATCGCCGCACTAGTGGCGTTGCCGCCCCCGTATTTTGCAACCAACTTGGCGGATACACCATTCAGCACCGGGCCTTCCTTGATACGTACCAGTTGTCGCTCGTAACGCGTGTCGCCGATTCGGAGCACGGCCATGCCGTCGCCTTCATCGGCCTGCACTGCCCAGTGCTTCCAAAGCCTGCCCAGGGTGGTGCCCATATATCCGGAGACAACATAGATCTTGCCTTCACTCTCGAGAATGAAGATCAGGCGTGAGCTGAGCGGATCATTGAGCTGCAGTTCGATGGTAAAAATATCATCGGTAAAGCGCCAATCCGGCTCGGGCCCGGTATACAACGCGCCAGACACCAATTCCCCGCCGGGGAATAAAATTGACGGACCATCTGCGTTGCGATTGTCGTACCTCAACGTCGCCATGGTGACGGCGGGAATCAGCAGGAGTATTCCCAAAACCTGGAGAACTATTTTTAGAATTTTCATGTCGCTCTCTCTAATTAGTGTGCAGAGGCAGCATAAAAGCTATCTCCGCGGAAGTCTATTCTTCTAATCCCTGCAGTTACTGCCTTAAGTGTGGCCACGGCCTAAACAGAATAGCCGCCTATTTTGTAATAGAGGCTGGAAATAGGGTGCAGAGCGTGTTTTCCAAAAGTAGCGCCTGTTGAAAACGAACTCTTTCCTCAGTAGAAGATGGACATCCCGAGGATTAGCTTTTAGTCTCGCTACTCACCAAACAATAACAATCCGACGGAGGTATTTGCACCGTGTACCTCTGGCCCGATGTAATAATAATCCGTAGGGGAATAGGGATGATAAATATTGCGCTTCGATCTTGCCGAACACAGACTCTTTTGCGCGGACTCGCCTCGGCGATCTTGCTGCTGATGACCGCGGCCGGCTTTGCCCAAGGCCTGCCAGGCACCGAGAATGGCGAGTGGCGTTATCTGGGCGGCGATGCCGGACACACCCGCTATTCGCCCCTGGATCAGATCAACCGCAGCAACTTCGCGGAGCTTGAACAGGCGTGGCTGTGGCGCAGCGATAACTTCGGTCCCAACCTCGATTACTTTTCCCGCGCCACCCCGATCTATGTCGATGGCATGCTCTATACCGTAGCCACGCCGCGTCGGCAGGTGATCGCGATCGATCCTGCCACCGGAGAGACACTGTGGACCTTTCGCGAGCCCGAGACCATCAGGCATCAGCGTTCACCCAGGCAGGCCTATGGTAAAGGGGTGGCCTATGCCGAGGTGAATGGCCGCGGCGTAATCTATATCACTACCCCCGGTTTCTTTCTCTGGGCGTTGGATGCCAAGACGGGTCTGCCGCTGGAAAACTGGGGAGAATCTGTTGCGCTTGACGGTTTTGCGGCTTCAGGCGTAGTCGATTTAATCCCCAGACTGGTGGAGGACTGGGGGCCCTGGCAGGACTATATCGTCGCCGGCGGTCGCTACGATCCTAACTACGGCATCCCGCGGGAGTTGGGTATGGTCACGGCATCGGCACCGCCCATCGTGGTGAACGGGGTGGTGGTGGTATTGGTGGGTCATCAACCCAGTTATGGCCAGACCCGAATCGAAAATGTCCCAGGCGACATCATGGGCTTCGATGCTGCAACTGGCGAGTTTATGTGGAAGTTCCACGCGATTCCCCGGCCCGGCGAGATCGGTAATGAGACCTGGGAGAACGATGCCTGGCGCTGGTCGGGTGACATTTCGACCTGGGCACCGGCGTCGGCCGACCCGGAGCTGGGTCTGGTGTACATGGTGACGAATGCCTCGACGGTGCAGTCCTATGCGGGTCATCGTCCAGGTCACAACCTCTTCGGCGGCAGTCTCCTGGCCCTGGATGTGCAGACTGGCGAGCGGCGCTGGCACTTTCAGATCCACCACAGCGACCAGTGGAACTATGATCTACCGACGCCACCGATGCTGATGGATCTGACGGTGAACGGGCAACGCATCCCAGCGGTGATCCAGAATACCAAGCAGGGCCTCATCTTCGCCTTCAACCGTGAAACCGGCGAACCAATCTGGCCCATCGAGGAGCGCCCGGTGTTCCAGACGGAGGTTCCCGGCAACTACACGGCCGCTACCCAGCCCTTTCCAACCTGGCCGGAACCGGTGGACGGAATCGTCACCGACGGGCTGACCGAGGAATTCGTCATCGACTACACGCCGGAGCTGAAGGAACAGGCGATGGTAATTCTGAACGGCTATCGGGTCGGTGGCCTCTACGTGCCGGCGCTTCCCAATAACCACGACAACGATTTCATCAACAATATCGGCTGCATCGGCGGCGGCAACATCATCCCCCACCCACCGGTAGCGGATCCCAGCACCGGCATGATGTACACCTCGCATCGGCGCAACTGCTTCGCCCCGGGGTTCATGCAACCCACCAACGGCGTGGACAGAGACAACCCGAATTATCCTGAACCGGGTGAAGGCGGTGTTACCCCCAACAGTACGCCGACTACCGGCGTCACCGTGGCCGCGTGGTTGCCAGGCGGTGGCGGGGGACTGCCCACCATCGATGGCCTGCGGCTGTTCAAGCCCATGGACAACGAACTCACCGCCTACCAGATGAACAGCGGCGAGCGGGTCTGGTCGTTACCGGTTGGCCCTACACCTGACTCCATCAAGAACCATCCGCTGCTGGCCGGAGTCGATGTGCCCGAGTCGGGAGGAGTCGGCTGGTCGATCCAGATGGTCACCGGCGATATCCTGGTGCAGACCCGGGCGCTCAGCGAAGGCGGCGTGCAGTATGTTCCCGATGCGCCATTGACGTTAAATGCCCGCGATAAAAATACCGGCGAGATCCTGGCGAGTGTGCCGCTGCCGGCGCCTGCTCAGTATGGGATGATGACCTACCTGCACCAAGGCAAGCAGTACATCGTGGTGCAGATTGGTAGCTCGCGGACCGACCAGCCTGGGGCGCTGGTGGCATTGGCGCTGCCTTAGAATAAAAACTAAGGAGAGAATCCGGGACCAACCAGAATTTCGTGGCCATCAGTTAGCCTGAAAGCATGGTTTGTCTCCGGCCAACATGATGAAGTTATACCATTGTCCGAATGCCCGATCGCTCCGACCTTTATGGGCACTGGAAGAAATGGAGCTCGATTATGAGCTCATTATTATGCCGTTCCCGCCGCGATTCGAATTTGCAGGCTATCTGGACATAAATCCCTTAGGTACAGTTCCCACGTTTATCGACGGTGAGCTGACCATGACGGAATCGACTGGCATCTGCCAGTACCTGGTTGATCATTACGGGCCGCATCCTATAGGGATGACGGTCGATGAACCGGCCTATGGCGAGTACCTGAATTGGCTGCATCGAAGCGACGCCACGCTGACTTTCCCGCAGACCTTGGTACTTCGGTACAGTCGTTTAGAACCTGAAGAGCGCAGAATTCCACAGGTGGTGGAGGATTATGGCAAGTGGTATCTGTCGAGACTTCGCTGCGTGGAATCGGCACTCGAAAGCAGGGAGTTTCTCTGTGGTGATCGCTTCACCATTGCCGATATTGCCGTTGGTTATGCTTTATTTATGGGAGTTTCTATTGGACTGGACGAGCGCTACAAGCCCAATTGCAAGCGCTACCTGGCAGATCTGATGCAGCGCGAAGCCTTCATCAGAGCAAGAGAAAAATAGGAAGCACTGTTTTCGATAATGGATCGAACCAATACTCAGGCAATCGCTGGCAGTGGTTGCAAATGCTTAGCTGACTTATGCAGATTCAATTAAAAGAAGAAGATGTTGAAGACAAAAAGAATACTTAAGTGGCTAGTCATTTCCGTGGCGGTACTACTACTCGCCGTTATCGCGATTGTCGGCATCGGCTCGTCGCTGTCACTGGATCGTGATTACACACATACGAAAAACACGGCCGCTCTGCCCTTATTTTCAACTGATGTTGCCGCCGGTATGGTGCGCATTAATGCCAACGGCTATCAATTCCGGGCGCGCATCGCCGGCAATACTCAGGACGCGCCGACGGTTATTTTGTTGCACGGCTTCCCGGTAACATCGGCCATGTGGGAGCCGATAATCTCGCCGTTAGCCGATGCGGGTTACCGCGTTATCGCCTTTGACCAGCGCGGCTATAGCCCGGGTGCGCGACCGCTGGACCCGAGTGCCTACGTACTCCCAAATCTGGTCAGTGATGTGATTGCCATCGCCGATGCCACCGGTGCAGAGAAATTTCATTTGATCGGCCACGATTGGGGTTCGGCGGTAGGTTGGAATACGGTCATGCAACATCCTGACCGTATCTTAAGTTGGACCGGCATCTCCATCGCACATCCAGCCGCCTTTGCCGACGCCTTGCAAAACGATCCAGACCAACAAGCACGCAGTGGTTATTTTGCGCTCTTCACCATGCCGTTGGTCCCGGAGGCGCTTTTTACCTTCGCTGGACTCACCGTATTGAAAGGTGCCTATGCAGGTATGACTGCCTCGCAGCAAGAGGAGTACCTGGCGGTATTCTCTGAGCCGAAAGCACTGACATCGGCACTTAACTGGTACCGGCAGATGGGGGAAAGTTTTGTAAGTTCACCGGAGCTAAGCCTTGAGATTGCTACTCCCACCCTGTTTATCTGGGGCAATAATGACCCCTCTGCAGGTAGAGTCGCGGTAGAGGGACAGGAAAAATACCTGACAGGGCCTTATCGCATGCTCGAACTGGATGGAGAACATTGGTTGCTGACCAGTCACTCTGCCGAGATAAGTCAAGCGGTGTTGGAGCATTTAGCTTCCAACTAATAGTCGAAGTAGCGCCATTGGTAGGGGGTTATGAGCGGCACAACTTTCAGCCGAATCCTTTGTATCTGCGATGTGCAACGGGACACCTGACCCCATCTTTGTCAGTTGCCTCAGAATTATTACGAACTCGCTACTAGCTGATCAACATAATTCTTGATCGCGTTTAGTCCCTCAGTGCCGATGGTAGTGAATTCCAAACTGCTTCGAAATTTGTTATCGATTTCTTCGGTTCTTATGATTCTTGCATACACATCGGTAGTTCTGTCACTAAACAATTCCAACGCTAAGGACATCTTAATCTCGCAGGATTTAGCCAGCTGCGTTTCTGTCTCGATCAGTAAACCGTGGTAGCTGATGTCGATCACCTCACCATGATGTTTTCCCTCCAACACAGTTTTCCCAGTCAAATTTTGAAAGGTAACCGGCATACTCACGTGAATGCGAGGGCTCTTGCGTCCTTCACGACGAGGTACTTCCAAGGGTTTGGGCCGGCTGGTGGCATGGAGTTCATAGAGATCTACAGCCTTGCGTATGCCCTTGACCTCAATTCGGTTAGGCGCACCCACTTCGATGAATTCTTTGGCTTTCTGGTAAGTATTATCACTGATTAGAATCTGCCCTCGAAGGCAATGTGCTTCGATGCGTGAGGTTAAATTCACCTCGTCACCAATCACCGTGTATTCATTGAAATGCTTGGAACCGAGCTCGCCCGCAACCACGGTGCCAGTGTTCACCGCGATACCCATAAACAGGTCGGGCATATCCAGTGCCTGGTTTACTTTATTCAGCTCATTCATGGCGAGTTGCATTTCAACCGCACAGGCGAGTGCATTTTCCACGTCATCCGCTTTCTCTTCGGGAATGCCGAATATTATGAGTATGGAGTCGCCCATCAGCTTGTCGATGGTGCCTCCGTAATCGGTGATGATATTTCCCATGCAATCGAAATAGCGGTTGAGCAGGGAAACCACGTCCTTCGCCGCATAGGTCGACACAATTTCGGAGAATCCGCGAATATCGGACAATAGAATTGTGATGTGTTTGGTAAGTACGTCCTTTTCCGGAAAGCCCGCATCTACCATCAGTTGGGAGAGTATGTCGATCACAGCCTCATTTTTACTGCGGCCTTCCTTTAATAATCCGTTGCCCCTCAAGGTTTTAAGAATTTCTTCGGCCAATTCTGCCGCATTGAGTGTGTGTTTTGACATTATTATTCGTGTGACAAGAGTTATGTGTGCATAAGATTATCCCATAGACTAGGTTTTCTTAGCGAGAAAGAAGTTTAAAAGTGTGGTCTATTTCCGATTTTTCCTGATTTTTCTCTCACTTGATCAAAATATCAAACCACAGCATAGTTCAATGCACCCTTTCTTTTAAGCCACTACTCGTTTTACTCCGACTCTAATGCAGCACAAATGGAAGTTATTTCTATTCACAGTCATGGCTATTTCATTAGTCATCACCTATTTTCGAACGGCTTTCCTATCAATTTTCCGCGGTCGCGAACCGAGTAATTCCAGTTTTTCAAGATCCAGCGGATCGTTTGACTCAAGCAATAGTTCAATATGCTCGAGTTGATCGTTGCCCCAAAAAAATTGACCGTCCAAAATCATGGTGGGCACGCCAAAAACGCCAAGCGCAATCGCGTTTTCGGTTTCTTCAATTAACAATTGTTTAACATCCGCATTATTAATTTTGCCAGCGATCACCGCTGCGTCGATGCCGGCACTTTCCAATATCGAGATCAGCGTCGGTAAATCCCCTAAGTCCTTTCCCTGAGACCACCCCGCCGCAAAAATGGATTGGATTACCAGGTGTTGCTGTGCCCCGCAGACTTCTTGCAACGACAGGCGTAATGCGGCCAGCGGATTAAAAGGATGATATTTGGGCGGATTAAATTCGAATTCATTCAAAGCCGCGTAACGAAGGCAGTAGCTCTGCAGCCACTTGCTCTTAGGGGGTATCTCGGCGGGTCCCAGCTGTCCCCAATGGTCTAACAATTTGCCAAACACCACTGGATGTATCTTTAGCTCTCGCTGGAATCGAGCAGCCAGCGCAGGGATTCTGCGCCATGCAAAGTAGGCATACGGGGACAGATAGTCAAAATAGAAATCTATTGGTCCTGGTGTCACTGACAGGTTTCTCTGCAATTGGTTTCAATGCGAATCAGACCTAAATAAAATAATCAAGATCAGAGTAAGATTAAAATAAGTAACCATGGTTTGCGCCGGAATATTTCTGCTTATCTGGATGGTTGCGTCTTTAATTCAATCCATACTTTCGTATAACTCAGAAAGCGTCTTAACAGAATATCCTTCACCACTTAACCAGGGCAATATTTGCTCTAATATCTGCACCGTGCGCAGCCCATTTTCAGGACCATCATGCAGGATGATGATTGCGCCTGGACGCACAAAGCGCTTGATATGTCTGATCGCAGCCGCAATATTGTTATCCCCGAAATCGTAGGGATAAGCATTTCCCAAGGCAATTTCGTAATTTCTAAAATCTCGCAAATAGCCTGCTTGTTGAGATGTGTAACGCGCATAGGCTGGTCGAAACCATTTAGGATCATCTTCATCCAAATAATCTCTTAACACCGAGTTGGTTCTTTCCACACTGGTTACAAACTCAGTAAGAGTCATTTCTACTGTGGGCGAATCGACGTAAGTATGATTCCCCAGCTCGTGATCGCCATCCTTAATCGCCTGTAGTAGCGCTGGGTGGTTGGCCCCATATTCCCCAACAATAAAGAATGTTGCGTGGGGATCGCCAGTGCTGCCGGCAAGCAATTCAAGAATTTTCTGAGTGGCCGTACTATTCGGTGCATCGTCGATGGTGAGGGCCACCCAATTCTCGCCGGTGGGGATATCGAAGTGTGCCTCTGCGTATATATTTCTTGCTACCCCGAGCGTTACTGGAGCGGCCAAGCGATAAACACCAGATCTAAATGATTTTTCATTGCTTGCGCACGACGACAGCAGCAATACGGCGACAATAAAAAGTAGTTTGTTTTTGATCAATTGCATGAGTAGCCCTAAAATTAGCGAAGCAGACACCGGTTAATATAGCGACTGGTGCAAGATATCATCGAAGTTCCTGTAGAGGGTGGGAGATGGAATCAGGTCTTAGACACATATTTCCAACAAGTAAATTTACCCTGACCCATGGTATGAAAACTCTAAAATACCGAAACACCAGACAACAAATCAAATAGGGAAAAATGTTGCTATCGCATTATATTCATTCATGCAAGCTACTGCAATCTCACTCCAGGATTGTTTTCGGCAGGTGACCTTTTCAGTGAGCCGATTTAAGGTGAACTCGATAAGGCATCGGCGGGCGCACAGCTTGCATCCATTATCAATGTTCATGCTATGGGAGCCCCGGCAGCTATCATCGATGTAGAAAAGAATAATAAAATTACCATTGCCTCAGGAAAAAGGCGCCAGGAGTCTTTTTTATGGTTACGATAAGCACCGATACTTGGAAGGGTCGCCAGTTAACTATTCTGGATGGCGCCGCTGACCTGCTCTCCGATACTGATCGAAGAAGAAGTTAGACACCTATTCCCCCTCCTTTCCCCTGGGTGGTGAGTAGCCGCATACGGCCAATATTTACCCATCGTTCAAACGTCCAATTTTGGCCAGGCACGACCCGGTTTTCTTGCTTGCCAAACCGGGGCCAGATCGCGTATCGTCTATCGTATAATAACGAATCCACTTGGCTCCCCTGAGGGGACCACAGCGAGGTGGCGATGCGTACCAAGTTAACATGCGAGCGAGTGCTACTGGCTACCGTCATGGCAGTGACGGCGGTGTTGTCAATCGGTGTGCTGGCACAGAGTCCCGACGTCTTCACCAACGAGATCCGCCCGATCATGGAACGGACCTGCTGGAATTGCCACAACCAGCAGGTCCAGAGTTCCGGTCTTGACCTGAGTACCCGGGAAGGTGCATTGAAAGGAGGCCTGCGGGGCCCGGCGATCGTCCCGGGGCAGGCCGAGGAAAGCAGGCTCTACCGTCAGCTTGCAGGACTCGAAGGGCCGGCGATGCCATTGGGATTCCCGCTGACTGATGCCGAGATCGAGTCGGTGCGCGTCTGGATCAATGACGGGGCGCACTGGGACAGCGGGCCAACTTCGGTGGTGTCCGGTGATGAGTTCTCGGCCTTCGTAACCGACGTCCCCGCCTCCGCTCGGGACTATTGGGCATTCAAGCTCCCGGTGCAAAACCCACTACCGGATGTTGCCGCTTTCGAGCATCCCATCGATCGATTCCTGGAACAGACCAGACTAAACAGCGGATTGACTGCTGCGCCGCGTGCCGATCGGCGCACGCTGCTGCGGCGCGCCTACCTCGACCTCATCGGGCTGCCTCCGACTATCCAGGAAACCCAGGAATTCATCACCGACACGTCACCGGGTGCATGGGAGCGACTGATCGATCGACTGCTTGCTTCACCTCACTACGGTGAGCGCTGGGGACGGCATTGGCTCGACGTCGCCCGGTATGCGGATTCAGACGGCTATGAGCAGGATGTCGACCGGGCCAACGCCTGGCGCTACCGCGACTATGTGGTGGATGCATTTAATTCAGACAAGCCGTACAACCAGTTCATCATCGAACAGGTTGCCGGTGATGAACTGGATGACACTACCCACGAGACACGAATCGCCACCGGCTTCTTGCGTGCCGGTCCACGAGTGAACTTCCGCGAGAAAGACAATCCGGAGCGACGCTACGATTACCTGGACGATGTACTCGCCACCCTGGGTCGGGGTATTTTGGGTATGACCATTCACTGCGCTCGCTGCCACGACCACAAGTTCGATCCGATCCTGCAGAAGGATTACTACAGTATGGCGACTTCGATCTTCGGCTACGTCGAGACCCTGTATCCGATGCTGCCGGATGACCAGGCAGCCGCGTACCTGACGTTGACGGCACAGCTCGATGGGCGAAAAACCGACCTGCAGGAACAAATCAGGGAGATCGAAGAACCCTACCGCCAAATCTTGAAGCTGGAGCGGATTGAACGCGAATTCCCCACCGAAGTTCTGCAGGCAGTGCATAAGCCGGAGGACGAAAGGACCGCAGGGGAAAAACTCCTGGCGGCGCAGGTTCTCTCTATCGGCGTTCCCAAGAATCAGTTGGATGCGGCGCTTTCTGAGCTGGATATAACTCGCCGGCAGATCCTGCTGGGCCGAATTGCCGATATCGAACAGGCGCGGCCGGAGCAGCCGCCGATGATCGAAATCGTCACCGACGGTGACTACCGATACACACCCGACCGGGCAGGGGATAACGTCCTTGGCTGCCCGGAATGCCGTATAAAACCGGATAAGCCCGGCAGCTTCCTGCACCAGGGTCCGGGTCGCTATGAAGTGCCGCCCAGCAACTTCCTTATCCGCGGAGATCCCTTCAGCCTTGGCCCGGAGATGTCGCCAGGGTTTCTCACGGTCGCCACTTATGGCAATCCACCCACCGAGATTCCGCGGGCCAATGGCCGCACTTCCGGACGTCGTCTTGCACTTGCCCAGTGGTTAACCTCGACCGAGAATCCGCTGACGGCACGGGTATGGGTGAACCGTGTCTGGCATCACCATTTCGGTCGCGGCATTGTTGCCACCTTGGACAACTTTGGGCGAGTCGGCGATGCACCGACCCATCCGCAGCTGCTCGATTGGCTGGCGGTGGAGTTCATGAATCAGGGCTGGAGTACCAAGCAGATGCACCGGCTGATAATGACGTCTGAGGCCTACATGATGGCCTCCGCCTATACCAATGAAAATAATTTGGTGAATGATTTGGAGAACCATTTACTGTGGCGCTATCGTCCTCAGCGACTGGAGGCGGAGGCGGTGCGTGACGTCATCATGGCCACCAGCGGTGGCATCGACCTGACGGTCGGCGGACCACCCATATTCCCCTACATACCTGAGGAGATTCTGAACACGGCCCAGGCTTATGGCCGCTGGGACAACCAGCTGGATGGTCCGGACGTCTGGCGCCGGAGCCTCTACGTGTATCGACGACGAACCCTCAGTTTTCCCTTTTTCGAGACCTTCGACCTGCCCGACCAGAACATAACCACCGCCGCCCGCAACACATCGACGGTCGCGCCGCAGGCTTTAACCCTCCTCAACAATCCCTTCGTCCTGGGTCAGGCAGAATTGTTCGCTCGGGAAGTGGAGGAACGAGCCGGGTATGACATCGCCAGGCAAGTAGACCTAGCCTACCGCACCGGGCTGACCAGACCGCCCACCGAGGCAGAAGCAGCCATCGGCCGCCAACTGGTGAAGGATGGATCACTGGTCGCCATGACCCACGTGATCTTCAATTTGAGCGAGTTTCTATATAGAAGGTAAGGACATGAGTCATACCCATAAATGTGGCAAGAAACAGCAACGGTTTTGGTCGCGTCGCGAATTTCTCATGCAGTCCGGTGGTGGTATCGCCGGATTGGCTCTGGCTAGCATGCTCGATCGCGATGGTGTGTTCGCTGCCGAACCTGGCATGAGTGGACCAGGATTTGGGGGCGCGCAATGCAGTGCCCAAATGCCGGGCCCGTTCGCCGCCAAACCCCCGCACTTTGCGCCCCGGGCGACCAATGTGATCTCGCTATTCATGAGCGGTGGCCCCAGCCAGGTGGACACGTTTGATTACAAGCCGGCGCTCACCAAATACGCCGGTCAATCGATGGAGGATCTGATCGGCGAAAAATTCGCCGTGCGTCAGGGTATGCCCGGACCACTGATGCCCAGTCCCTTCGAATTCAAACAACACGGTGAGAGTGGCATGTGGGTCTCGGAATTGTTTCCACATCTGGCCAAACATGTCGATGAGATGGCCTTCATTAAATCGTTGTACGGGACTTCGAACGACCACATCCAGTCCACCTATGAAATGCAGACCGGTCAGATTCGCATGGGTTTTCCCAGCGTGGGATGCTGGGTGACCTACGGTCTGGGGTCCGAGAATTCCAGCCTCCCGGCTTTCGTGGTGATGAATGACTACCGTGGAGGGCCCCTGGGTGGCCCCACCGATTGGGGATCCGGATTTATGCCGGCGAGCTATCAGGGTACCTTGTTCCGTGCTTCGGGCGATCCCATTGTCGATCTGGAAACCCCTGCAGGAATGACGGCAGATCAGCAGCGGGCACGGCTGGAGGTTCTGGCCAAACTCAATCAGATGGATATGGAAAAATATCCCGGCAACTCGGAATTGGCCGCGCGTATTTCTTCCTATGAACTCGCTTACCGAATGCAAGGCTGTGCCCCCGAGGCTATCGATACCTCGAAGGAGTCAGCAGCAACCAAGCAGCTTTATGGCCTGGACAAAGCGATTACCGAGCCCTTCGGACGACAATGTTTGATGGCGCGCCGACTGGTTGAAAGGGGCGTGCGTTTCGTTCAACTCTTCATGGGCGGTGTGGGAGTGCAGAATACCGATACCTGGGATGCCCACAGCAATCTGGTAGAGAATCACACTTTACATGCGGCCGAGTCTGACCTGCCCATCGCCGGTCTGCTCACCGACCTGAAGTCACGGGGACTGTTGGATACTACCCTCATAATCTGGCACGGTGAATTCGGACGCATGCCGATTTCCCAGCGCGGTGTGGGTCGGGACCACAATCCTGGCACCCAGACAGCGTGGATGGCCGGGGCTGGCATTCAGGGAGGGCAAGCAATTGGCGCGTCGGACCAGTTTGGCTACAAGGCACTGGAGCAACCCGTTTCTGTCCACGACATGCACGCGACCATTCTTCACTTGCTGGGACTGGATCATGAGAAACTCACCTACCGATACAGTGGTCGGGACTATCGGCTTTCGGATATTTCCGGCAAGCCTATACCACAGATCATCGCCTGAGCGGGATCGGGCAGGGTCGGTATAATAAAAATACCTACAAAATTCTCTTTATTGGCCGGGTTTCGGTGCCCCTTGATGGACCATGGCCAGAGATG
>JADFOC010000346.1 GCA_022563075.1 Pseudomonadota bacterium | reverse complement strand
CCAGGCATGATGAGCCGCTTCTTCCACCGTAAAATCAATGCCTACCTTTCCCGATACCTTTGGACCGGCGCCTGCCAGATACAATAAATTTCCTGTCTGCACATAATGTACAAAACTTCCAGATGGATCGCGCAAGTCAGGTAACTCAATATCTAACTCTTTTAACCGGGCATCGATGGTCATGGTCAGCTCCGAAATAAAATCAGCTTATCGATCGAAAAAAAGGAGACAGGGTTATGTTCGGTTCAGGGAATTGAAACTTCGGCACCTGTCTACTTTGATTCGGCTATATACTCTTCGATCATAGTTTCCAACAACTCCAGCGGTAAGGCGCCCTGTCCCAACACGGCATCATGAAAAGATCGGATGTCGAATGCATCCCCCAATTCAGTCTCCGCCTTTTGTCGCAATTCCCAAATCTTCATCGCACCTAATTTATAGGCCAGCGCCTGGCCCGGCCAGGAAATATAGCGATCCACTTCGGCTCGGACATTGGCCGCTGAGAGGGACGTGTTGTTACTCAGATAATCAAGCGCCTGTTGTCGCGTCCAGCCCTGGGCGTGAATACCGGTATCGATTACCAGGCGACAGGCACGCCACATCTCATAGCTCAGGCGACCAAAATTCTCGTAGGCAGTTTCGTAAATACCCATCTCGATGCCCAATTTTTCACTGTACAAGCCCCAACCCTCCCCGAAGGCGCTGAAGTACAGCTCCTTGCGAAATGCCGGTAGATCCTCCAGTTCCCTGGCAATGGCAGTCTGCTGGTGATGACCCGGTACCGCTTCATGCAGTGTTAATGCCGGCAATTCATACAGTGGTCGTTGGTCCAGGGCGAAGGTATTGACCCAGAAGGCACCACCACGAATGCCACCCACCGGACCTGAGTTATAGGAGGCGGTGGTGTAGTTTGGTGCAATCTCGTCCGGCACCGGCACCACGCCATACGGCGCCCGCGGCAGGATGCCAAAGAACTCCGGCATGACATAATCGATTTTCTTGGCGACGTAAGCCGCTTCTTTTAACAGTTGCTTCTCATCGTTGGTATAAAATTGCGGATCACTGCGCAGGAACTCGGTGAACTCCTCGAAGCTGCCGGTAAAACCAGACTGAGTGATCACCGCATTCATTTCCAGACGAATGCGTGCCACTTCGCTAAGGCCAATGTCGTGAATTTGTGCCACGCTCAAGTCGGTGCGGGTGGTGTAAATCTTAATTTGATGGGCGTAGAAGGCTTTGCCATTGGGGAGATCTTCCGCCGCCAAACTGGTAGCAGCGGCCGGGTAGTATTCGTCTTCCAGGAACCGTGCTAACTCTCGGAAGGCGGGGACGGCATAGCCACTGATTGCTGCGCGAGCCTCGGACCGTAACTGTTGTTGCACGCGGGCAGACAATCTAGTGCTGATGCGCGCGAAGGGTTCGTACAAACTGCTGTCTTCTGGGTTATCGTAGACTTGTGCCTGCACCGTAGGTAGTACGCCATCGATAATTATTTTCGGTAATACAAAACCGGTGCGCATCCCCTCGCGCATGTTATCGATGTTCTCGCGAAAATACCGAGGGAACTCACCGATACGCGCAAGATAGGCGCGATAGTCTGCCTCGGTGGTCATGGCGATACCGTAGCTGGCCTGCAAGGCCCCGGTGAAAAAGCTGTCGAAGGTATTAAACGGTATCCGCCGGGTATTCAATCGCATCCCTTCGATGGAGGTTTCCAGAACCCAGGCCAACAGTTGGTGATTGAGCTGATTGTTGGCACTTAACTGCGATCGATCGATTACCCCAAGCTGCTGCAGGAATGCTACTTCCATACGCAGGCGGCGGCTCTGGTCCAGGGGTGAGACTTTGGGTAATAAATGGTTGTAGTCATTAACCCCTGCTGCCGTGGCTAATATCGGATTCTCTTCCAGCGTGTAGGCCCAGTGCGCATCCATCAGTGATTGCAGTTGGGTATCGGCAGCGGTGGTGGATGCACCATCTTGCGCGGCGGCGGTGACCGAGAACAGGCAGAGCGCCAGGGTGATTGATTTTAGGTAACTGGGCATGCAACTTTCAGCCATAAAGAAAACAGGGACAGAGTAAAAATACAGTAGATTGTGTGTTTTGCAAGCATGGGAACTGTGTCTTCCATGTAGACTCCTATTTGCCTAGGCCATCGCCTGCCGATATGTCCATCTCCCATAAACATACATGCCAAATGCCGACATCACTCCGACAGTGGCCATGACGCACCAGAGCTGGCCGATATTATGGGACTGGTAGAGAATTGCTTCCTTCCACAATGCAGGCGGTTTTATTTCTCCTGCTTTGATTTTGGCGCGCAGGGCCAGCCGTTCTTCTTTGCCGGGCTCCTCATACACCAACAGTAAAAGCAGATTCAGCATAATCATCCCGGCGTTTACATAGAACCTGGCGTCCCATGACAGCTGCCGCATCTGGATGGCAATCAAGACCCCAAAGTAGCCGCCGATATTGACCGTCTGATAAAAGACACCCCAGGCGATGGAAGAGTTAGCCCGGCCCAAATTCCCAGTTGCTCAACGTCTCTGACTGTATTCGAATGATTATCCAGTGATGGTGCCAACATGCGCGAAGCGCTCTCCTCGATGTAACCAGCAGGCGCCAGGGTACTATGAGCTGTAGCTAAAGAGGTAGCTGCGGACTTCCATTGGGATAAATTACTCACTGTGGCAAACTTAAGTCCTCACATCCAATTACCAGAGATCGCGCAATGACTGCACCAGTGAGTTACGCCAATGGCCCTGCGGATAAAGCCTTATTGGGTATGCCCATCGGCGTACTGTTCGACGACATGGTGCGACAGCACGGTGACCGCGAGGCGGTGGTGTCGGTGCATCAAGATCTACGGCTGACGTACCAGGCATTAGGCGAGCGGGTTAGTACCCTGGCGAAAGCCTTCATCGCCAGCGGTTTTAGTAAGGGCGATCGCGTCGGTATCTGGTCGCCCAATAATGTGGAGTGGTTAGTGACACAGTATGCTACTGCCAAGGCAGGCATTATTTTGGTCACCATCAATCCAGCCTACCGTCTGCATGAGCTGGCTTATGTGTTGGAACAATCTGGCTGCTCGGGATTGGTGCTACAGAACCAGTTCAAGACCTCCGACTATGCGGCGATGATCTGTGAGCTGTGTCCGGAACTGCGCTCCTGCCAGCCGGGCAAGCTGCACTCGGATAAGTTTACCGAGCTGACTACGGTTATTTCGATGACCACATCGGAGGTGTCAGGTATCACTAATTGGCACGACTTGCTCGATCTCGCCAATAAAACATCAGACGATGAACTGGCGCAGAGACAAGCTGATCAGGATATGGACGACGCCATCAACATCCAGTACACCAGCGGCACCACCGGCTTTCCCAAGGGAGCCACGCTGAGTCATCACAATATTCTCAACAATGGTTACTTTGTGGCAGAGATTATGAACTTCGGCATCGAGGACCGGCTGGTGGTGCCGGTTCCTCTATACCACTGTTTCGGCATGGTGATGGGAAACCTCGGTTGTCTCAGCCATGGGGCCTGTGTCATTTACCCCAGCGAAGGATTTGAACCTGAGGCGGTACTGCGTGCTGTGCAACGCGAACACGCTACCGCTTTATTTGGTGTGCCCACCATGTTTA
>JADFOC010000345.1 GCA_022563075.1 Pseudomonadota bacterium | reverse complement strand
GTAAAGCAGTTTTCGGAGACACTTATGTACGCCGTTATTGAGAGTGGTGGCAAGCAGCACAGGGTTGAAGAAGGCGAAATCCTGCAGCTGGAAAAACTGGAAGCCGCCACCGGTGCCAAGATAACGTTCGACAAGATTCTGATGGTCGGCGAAGGTAAGTCTGTCAAAATAGGTACCCCCTATGTGGAAGGCAGTCAGGTAACTGCAGAAGTATTAAAACAGGGACGTGCTCCCAAGGTGCGCATTATCAAATTTCACCGCCGTAAGCAATCTCGCAAACAGCAGGGTCACCGGCAGTGGTTTACGGAAGTCAAAATCACGGCGATCAAGGCTTAGGTTACCAGGAGCAGGTTATGGCACATAAGAAAGCAGGTGGTAGTACCAATAACGGTCGAGATTCCGTCTCGAAACGCCTGGGGGTTAAATTGTTTGGTGGTCAACTGGCCAAAGCCGGCAATATCATCATCCGCCAGCGTGGCACACGATTTCACCCTGGTGAAAACGTAGGCTGCGGCAAAGATCACACTTTGTATGCGAAAGCAGATGGCGTGGTGAAATTTGCGATTAAAGGACCGCATAATCGAAAATTCGTGAGTGTCGAATCAGCCTAGAGATATGCCAGATCTTCTAACCAGCCTCGTCATTCGACGGGGCTTTTTTATTTGCAGTAGTGTGCTTTTGTAATTTGAAACCGATGCACTAATTGATAGTCTTTGTAGAAATCCAATGAAATTTGTAGACGAAGCAGAAATTTTGGTCGAAGCAGGCAAAGGAGGCAATGGTTGCCTCAGTTTTCGTCGTGAAAAATTTATCGAGAGAGGCGGTCCAGACGGTGGCGACGGGGGTCATGGTGGTAGTGTCTATATGCAAGCCGATGCCTCCTTGAATACGCTGGTGGATTTTAGGTTCCAACCGCGCTACCGAGCTCAAGCAGGTCAACCTGGGAAGGGCCGCAACTGCACCGGCAGGGGTGGTGAAGATTTGCTGATCAAAGTACCGTTGGGAACCAGTGTTATCGATGTAAACACCGAAGAGCTAATCGCTGATTTAAATAACGTAGAACACGCGGTTAAGGTTGTCCAAGGTGGATTCCACGGCTTGGGGAACACGCGATTTAAATCCAGCACCAATCGGGCTCCACGCAAGACCAGCAAGGGAACTCCAGGGGAAACCAGGGTGCTGCAATTACAATTGCGCCTGGTGGCCGATGTTGGTCTGTTTGGGGTGCCCAATTCCGGTAAATCTACTCTCATTCGTGCCGTCTCCGCCGCTACACCAAAAGTGGCGGATTACCCCTTTACCACGTTGGTGCCAAATCTTGGTGTAATTAGTGTTGGCATGGAGCGCAGTTTTGTCATGGCCGATATACCTGGATTGATCGAAGGGGCAGCCGAAGGAGCCGGTCTGGGTTTTCGTTTCTTAAAGCATCTATCCAGGACTCGCTTGTTGTTGCACCTGATAGATTGTCTGCCCGTCGACGGGAGTGATCCGGTGTCAAACGCCGCTAAGATCGTCAAGGAGCTGGAAAAATTCAGTCCAACTCTCGCCAAAAAGGAGCGCTGGTTAGTACTGAACAAGGTCGACCTGGTTGATGAGGAAGTTATTCAAACACTGAAGCATGACCTGGCCAAGACCCTCTGTTGGGAAGGCGAGATCCATGAAATCTCGGCTCTCAATAACACCGGCTGTGAGCAACTCTGCAATAAGCTCATGCAATCGATTGAGCTGCACCGGCGGCGTCTGGCAGAAGAAGAATATGCGGCCATACAGAGCTCCCAGGATACAGCCATGGCCTTCGAGATTCGGCGCAGTATCGAGCATAGCAAATCGACTACTCTGACTAAATCAGCGGCGGTGGATTCGGATACCGGGGATTTTGAGTCTTCGGAATGGAAGAAGTGAGCGCTTAAAACATGCGAGACAAAATAAAAAATGCCAAGCGCTGGGTGGTTAAGGTCGGCAGTTCTCTGGTGACTAATAACGGCTTAGGCCTGGACCAGGGCGCTATAGAGAATTGGGCAAGCCAGCTCGTGGCGATGCAGAAAAGTGGCCTGCAAGTGGTACTAGTTTCATCGGGAGCGGTAGCCGAAGGCGTTGCCCGGCTGCAACTAAGCCGCCGACCCAAGCAGATTCATCTACAGCAGGCGGCAGCGGCGGTCGGTCAAATGGGCCTGATACAGGCCTATGAAAGCTGCTTTATGCGGCATGGCGTGCATGCGGCGCAAATCTTACTGAGTCATGAAGACCTGTCGGATCGCACCCGCTATCTCAATGCCCGCAGCACCCTAACCACACTGCTGGATATGGCGGTTTTGCCAGTGGTCAATGAGAACGACACGGTGGCCACCGCTGAATTGTGTTTCGGTGATAATGATACCCTGGCCGCACTGGTGGCTAATCTCATCAATGCGGACGTCATGGTGATATTGACTGATCAGGACGGCCTGTTCAGCGCTGATCCTCGCACCAACCCGGACGCCCAGTTCATCGCCAGCGCGTCTGCCAACGACAGTAGTCTGATCGCCGCCGCCGGCACCGGCACCAGTCTCGGTCGAGGCGGCATGTTAACCAAGTTATCCGCCGCCAGGCTGGCGGCCCGCTCCGGTACCAACACCATCATTGCCAACGGGAAAGAAGACCAGATTTTAAATCGGCTCTGTCAAGGTGAACCATTGGGTACTCTGCTGGAGGCAGACAATGAGCCAGTTACTGCACGTAAACAATGGCTGGCGGGACAGCTCACTCTAAAAGGTAAGCTGACACTGGATGCGGGTGCAGTCAAGGTGTTGCAAAAATCTGGAAAGAGCCTGTTAGCAGTCGGCATTCAAGCAGTCAGTGGCCAATTCTCTCGCGGCGATGTGGTGGCTTGCATCGATGGGGCAGGCAAGGAAATTGCGCGGGGCTTGGTGAATTACGATATTGCCGAAATCGAAAAGCTCAAGGGTGAGAGCAGCAAGAAGATTGAGCTACTGCTAGGCTACGTTGGCGACGATGAAATTATTCACCGGGACAATTTGATCCTGAGTGATTGACCGGGATAATTCCACCTGATCAGTTGCGCACTTGCCAGGACAAAAAAACCGGCCGGCGCCGGTTTTTGCAGAGCGCTTCGAATTATTTGAGCGCTTTGACGGCAGCATTCAATCTGCTCTTGTGTCTCGCTGCCTTGTTCTTGGGAATGATGCCTTTATCTGCCATACGATCGATGATCGGCACGGCGGTGTTGTATGCCTCGGTGGCCGCCGCATGATCGCCTCCGGCGATAGCCGCATCGCAGCAAGCTTTGCCCATGACCTCAGCCCGCCACTCCGATGCATACCGCCCCTCAATGCTCTCGATCTTCGCCCATTCATACGTCAGTCGCGCTTGGTGTGCTCGCCGCAGTAAGTCATCGACTGACCTGTCTTCTTCGTGGAGCTGCTGCGCCATCTGCCGGTAGACCTGCTCGATCTCGTAGCCACTGGATCGCGGATCACCAAGCTGAATCCCGCGCTCATTGGCAAGCGACCAGCAAACATCGTTCGCGGTTGGTGGCGCTCCGAACCTAACTGCCAACTCACCGGCCATGCGGTCGTAGTCAGCCTCGGCAAGCCCCATCGAACTTCTTCGTATCAGATTGGGCACTCATTTAACTCCCGGATTGGCGTGAGAGTGTCGCATGTGAGAACTACTTTAGC
>JADFOC010000344.1 GCA_022563075.1 Pseudomonadota bacterium | reverse complement strand
GACTTTTTTTGGGACTACCGCAGTACTTTAAATACTGGGAATGCGACCACCGCCGCGTTTGCCAATTGTGGTGCCAAATAGGCATCGAAAAAATTCCAATAGGCCAGGCCATCATCTGATTCTGCTTCCATCAGGTAGAAGATCAAATTGGCGAGGCGATTATCCAGTGCCACATAATAGTCACCTGCGCGGAACTCCTTGCTGCCTGATCTATATTGGCCCCGCAAAATAGAATTGCGATGATGGTTTTGTTCGAAGTTTTGTTTGGTTATTGCTGTCACCTGGAAGACTTCGCCCTCAAAGATGGTACCGGTCGCCAGCGATGCAACGCCGATCCCGTGTTCTGCCAATTTCTCCGCCACCTGACTGAATTCGGCTGGAAACACGTAGGCCTTCGGCACGGTGGCCAATCTGGTGGCGGCTAACTGGTTTAAGTTCAACACCCCTTCTATCACCACGATTTCCGAACTTCGGGCAAAAGCCTTTTCGCCGTTGTCGGCCGTATAGGGTAAGTATTTGTAACTGAGCAGATCAATTCGCTCATTGCGCGGCACCATCTCGAATTGCACCCCCTGTTGGTAGCTTCCACCCTCCTCTGCCGCCCGACTGGTGACCCGCCGATCAGCTTCGCGGTTGATTCGGCGGATCTCCTGGCCATGCTGGTGGGTGTATTCCAGAATTTCTTCGACAAACGCATTGGCCGCATGCACTCGCTTAGAGAAACGATCGTGGGCAAAGGTTTCACTTAGAATAGCCATGCGATTACGCAGCCCCATAGTGTTTGTTAAGTAGCGCGGCGCATGATGATAGGTACGAAATTCAGTGGGCGGCCAATCCCGATAATCGAAGCTTCCGTACCAGCCGAAGTCCAGGTTAAATTTTTGTTTCACCGATCGCGCAATAGCCGGCAACATCACATCGGCAGTGTATGCAGAAGTGGCCGGGTCTCCTGCCGTGTGATAGGAAGGCGCATAGGTCAGGGAATAACCATGCCAGGTGCCATTAGTTGTATGCAGATCAACCAGCAAATCAGGATCCCAACGTTGCATGATGTTGCGATACAGGGCCGCAGTCTCTGCAGTATCGATCGCCATGCCATCGCGATTGAGATCATAGCCGTGAGCGAAGCGTTCTCCTGCCATCGCTGGGCTCAATTCCTGAGACGGGCGTGAGCCCAGCGACAATTTGTCGTTGCCATCGGCGTTATATACTGGCACAAACAGCAGAATCTGATTATCGAGTAAATGTTGTTTGTCACCAAAGAGTATGTCGCGCATGATGATCAGCGTCGCTTCCTTACCCTCCACTTCACCGCCGTGAATATTGCCCTGAATGTAGATAATCGGTTTGCCAGATGCCTGGGCCTGCGCCGGTGAACTAATAGCCGGCTTAGCCAATACCAGCAGCGGCACTTCTTTGCCGTCCTCGGTGATCAACAAGATCTCCCGGTGCATCAAGCTGGTGTTTTGCTGCAGTGCTGTCAGGACGGCGCTGACCTCGGCCAAGCTGGAGGTGCGCTCATAGTCAGTCCGCTCCGGGACGGTCATCATCGCCGCCGTGAGCTGTGTATTGTTTTCGGCCCCCTGTAACGGTTCTAGCGTGACGCAAAAACAAAGCATCGTTAGTACAAATTTCATTGCATCGTTTCCGAATGGTTTGGCAACCGGAGAACTGGCAAAGTAAACCGGCATTCGCCAGATAGCAAGCAACATCAGATTGCTAACTGTGAGGTACAGAATGTGCCAATTTTCCAGTGAGGCGAACCGACGCGGTTGAATTATTGTGACAGTGTGTAACTTTTATCGAAGCATCGCTCGAAAAGCCCGTAACACGTGCTTCGCAGCGATGCTTCAAGCCCTGAATTGGTTGCTTTTTGACCCAAAAACTAATAGCCTCGCGGTAGTTATCGTCGCAGTAAGAGCGCATACAAACCAGCTCGCCCTTGTGTGCATTCCAAAAACAAAAACGGAGCCATGTCAGTGAATTCCAAACTAACACGCAGACGTTTTATCAAGGGGGTAATTTTCTCCGGTGCTGCCGCTACAACCGGCACTGGATTTTATCTCGCAGTGAATGCCCAAACTGGGCAATCAACTGCCGAACGCTTGATAACACTCAATATCAACGGACGCAGTAGACCCGTCGATGTACTCCCCTCGGAAACACTTGCTTACACTCTCCGCTACAAACTCGATTTAACCGGTACCAAGATTGGTTGTAATCGGGGCGAATGTGGCGCGTGTACAGTGTTAATCGATGGGGTCCCCAATTATTCCTGCTCAGTACTCACCCACAATGTCAAAGGCAAGGCGGTGATTTCTATCGAAGGCGTCAAGGCCGCCGACGGCACCTTGCATGCGGTACAGCAGGCATTCATCGTAGAGAACGCACCACAATGCGGATTCTGCACGCCTGGACAGGTAATGGCAGCAGTCGCGCTGCTGAACAGCAACCCGCGTCCAAGCAGGGAACAAGCACGTCGGGCGATGTCCGGTAACCTGTGCCGCTGTGGGGCTTATGAACATTATTTGAATGGCGTGATGCGCGCCTCGGGGCAGCTAGCATGACTACTCACATAGGTTTCGATTTCATACCCCCAGACGTTCCCGGCAAAGTATCTGGCGAGATCAAATATGCCGAAGACTATCGACGCGAAGGCATGCTTTTCGCCCGCCTGCTCACCAGCCCGCTGCCTAGCGGTCGGGTGGTAAACATCGACATGGCCGAAGCGCTGCGGATGGATGGTGTTATTGGCATCTTCACCGCCGACGATCTGCCACCGGTAGCGCCTCCAGGCATACCCGCACTGGCG
The DNA here is from genome assembly GCA_022563075.1 of Pseudomonadota bacterium. Taxonomy (GTDB): domain Bacteria; phylum Pseudomonadota; class Gammaproteobacteria; order Pseudomonadales; family Pseudohongiellaceae; genus UBA9145. Next base: position 865 of record JADFOC010000344.1, on the reverse strand, counting down.
TCCGAATATGTCACTTTTGTGGGGCAGCCCATTCTGGCGGTGGCCGCCACTACCGAAGAGATTGCGGAATCAGCGATTGACCGGATCCGTATCGACTTCGAGCGTCGTGACTTCGTCACCGATCCGCTGGACAGTTTGGCGCCAGGTGGAAGCAACGCGTTTCCCGAAGGCAATGTACTGGTTCGAACTACCGAAGAAGGACCTGATGGTACGCCCATTCGCAAGGTGGAAATCAAGAACATAAAATGGCCGCAAGCGGCTATCGATGCACTGAGAAATGGGAGAGAGCCGCTCGGTGCAGACTTCAGTTCCGAAAACGGTGGCCGTGAATGGACTTTTGGCGATTTGGAGGCCGGCTTCGCCGCCGCCACTGTCATCGTCGAACAACCTTTTGTGACCACTGGTTATCCACACCATTCTCTGGAAGCACGTACTGCCATGGCTTACTGGGAGAATGGCAAGTGCTATTTCCATGGCTCATCGCAGAGTCAGAGCGCCAACAACAATAGCCTCGCCAGGATGTTGAATATCGATCCGGCGGATCTGGTGTTTATTAATGAAGCTACCGGTGGCGGTTTTGGCTCCAAGATTGGTGCTTACCCCTATATGGCCATCACCGGGAACATGTCCCGCGTATTGAACCGCGCCGTACAGCTCAGGATTACCCGTGAGCAGGAATTCTACATCGGTTCGGCACGCTCAGGCATGCAGGGTTGGATCAAGGTAGGCGCCAAGGCGGATGGCAAGGTCTCAGCGGTGGATCTGGTTATCGTTAATGATGGCGGTGCCACCGGCGGTGGTAGTGGTAATTCTTCTGCCGGTCATGTGTCCATCTGTTATCAGCCGGAATCTATGCGATTTCGAC
>JADFOC010000018.1 GCA_022563075.1 Pseudomonadota bacterium | reverse complement strand
AATCCTATATGCATCAGCTTTACTTCGCCATCGGGACTGATCAGATAGGAAGATGGCATGCCTATCACTGCATACAGTTCTGCTGTTTCGCCAAGTGGATCTGAAGGAATCAGGAAATCAAGCGGTGTATCAAGTAAGAAATCCAAGCCATCTTCGATTGGATTGTCTAGATTGATGGCTACAATTTCCAGTCCTTGATCTTTGTATTTGTGATACATCTCGTTGTATAGCGGCATGGATAGCAGACAGGGTGCACACCAGGATGCCCAAAAATCGATATAAACCGTTTTGCCCAACAGTCCCTGTAAGGAGATTTCGGGCTGGTCGGCGTGAATCGAGGGCAGGGTAAAATCCGGTGCGGGTTCGCCCTCCTCAACGGCCAATGAATAGGTGCAGAATGTGCCGATGATCAGCGCCATAATTGCCTGCCTTGCTTGCTTCTTGGACATAATTATTCCTTCAACGATGATGGCTAAGGTTTCGGTCACAGCCGTGTAAGATTCTGTTAGCGGCTGCTTAATCGGCTTTAGTATGCTCTGATTAGCCCCTGGCAGCGATAACGAGACCCTTAGCAGTTCGGTTTTATTTCACAAGTTATTGACTATAACGTACCGGATTCGAATAGGTCTACAAGCGCTTGCCTGGATTTTAAGTGAGGTTTGGCAGTGGAGTCGCCAGATTACGCATTAACACCTGCCAGCGGCGCCTCTGTGCCTTCAGCTTGTACTGTATCTCCCGGTAGCGGTCTCTAAGTTGTAGTTGATCCCAATACCCCAGAGATTCCTGAATTTGTTTGCCTTTGGCTGCATACCAGGCCTGTCGATGTTCGGTCCACAACTGCAGAGTGTGCAGAAACTGTTCATATTCCTGTTCCAGTCGCAGCCGCCAGTTTTCGGGGATATTTAGCAACTTGCATTTCTCCGCGGCAGATCGGTATTGCAGTTCTATCTTGGCTTTCTCGATCTGGGCCAGTGAACAGCGTTTCAGATCATGGGTAAGTCCAACCATGGAGCATAGTCCTATCATCCATTTGGTCGGGTCGTAATGCCACCACTGCACCCCGTTGCGGTAGTCCCATTGGAAGGCATGGTGGTAGTTGTGATAGCCCTCCCCGTAAGTAAGAAAAGCCAGGAAGAGATTGTCCCTGGCTGAATTGCTCTTGCTATACGGCTGTCGACCCCAGATGTGGGCCAGTGAATTGATGAGGTAAGTGGCGTGTTGGCTCAATACCAGGCGCAGTAGCCCACCAAGTAATAGGCATGCGATCACGTCGCCATGGATGAAGCCTAAGATTGCGGGTAACGCTATGTTGGTAAGTAATAACAGGCTGAGATAGTGTTTGTGTTGCCAAACCAGGATTGGATCTCGTTGTAAATCTTTGACATTGGAAAAATCTTCAACGTTGCTCTCATGATCACGGAGTATCCAGCCGATGTGGGAGAACCAGAATCCTCGGCCGGCGGAATAGGGGTCGCGTTTATTATCATCAACATGCTGATGATGCCTGCGGTGGTCAGAACACCAATGTAGTGCATCATTTTGCAGCGCGCAGGCTCCACCGATTGCAAATATTGCACGCAACAGCGGATGTGCCTTGTAGGTTTTGTGGGACCATAATCTGTGATAGCCCGCAGTAATCGACATACCGCAGAAACCCATCAATACGATGAAGACCAGCCACTCATACAGGTCATAACCGTAGAAGTACCCGTACAGCGGCACCAGTGTCACCGCGAATGCCGGGGTTAAACTAAACAGCAACATGTTAGTCCAGTTGATTGGTGCTTTTGTCATAGTCAGTGATTCCTGGAGTTGATTGCTGCTTTTGCCATAGTCAGTGATTCCTGGAAATGCTGACTATGGTTCGATCAGAGGGACTTCAATTTTTCAGTACTAAGCATACTAAAAGTATAGTATCGGGAACATGAATTCTTTATCAACAGCTCCCGAATAATAAAAAATCCAGATACATTGCTCAGCACCCACCGGCGACGTGGGACATTACCGAGGAGACACGGCGTGCAGGATAAAATCATAGAATTGGAAACAAAATACAGTTTTCAAGAGGATCTTTTACAAGAATTGAATCAAGAGGTTTATCGACAACGGCTACAACTGGATGAGGTGGTGCGTGAGTTCGGCATATTGAAAGCGCAGCTGGCTGAATTATTAACCCAAGATGCTAAACTGAATAAAATTGACCAGTCAGACGAAAAACCGCCCCACTATTGACGATCACCACGCCAGTAATTTAGCGGGCAACCGCCACATCTTCTGCTTGCGGGCCTTTATCGCCTTCACTCACTGCAAATTCTACGCGCTCACCATCATGCAGGACCCGGTGTCCGTTGCCTCTGATTGATCGGAAATGCACGAACACATCCTCACCACTATCGCGGGTGATGAAGCCAAATCCCTTGTTCGCGTTAAACCATTTTACGTTGCCGCTCTCGCGCGGCGCATGGCTACGATTCTCATCAGAATCTGGCTCATGATAGTGAGCTGTGGCGTTACTCCAATAGGTGGCAATCAGGATGATGACGAAGAGTGAGAGCGCTATTAGGGGTAAGTTCCCGGTATTTAATTGAAACTCCTGGGTACTAAGAAAATACAGAGGAATGCATGCCAACAATGAAATAACGGCGGCGATGAACACTGGCTTTTTAAACATGATGGTACTCATTTTTATTTTTTGGATTGATGTATTAGGCTTTATTGTTTGCGGGTAAATACCTGTCCGGTCCTGCTGATTGCCAGTTTACATTTTAATAATTATTAGTACAGATTGGCAAGCGCCCGACGCATTGCAAATTCATATCCTGGCTACGATCTCTAAGCCGGTCGACGGCTTAAAGTACACCACGGCAATGGCAAAGGAAACCGTTGTATGCGTAAACATAGCGCCTGGTAAATTCAATGCCTGCTTAAGCTTCAATTCAGGTTGCCACTGCTAGATTAGCAACCTGAGGGATCTAAGTTGAAAAATTGCAGGCAATCCTTGCAATCATTTGATCCTCGTAAGAAGTCTAATTCATGCAGCAGAACGAGGTATTAACGGATGAAACAGAAACTGATAATCACGATCGGATTGGCTTTAGCCGTGATAACGGTAAATTCATGGGCTGAAACCAGCTTCGAGTATGCTCAAGTTGTCGAATCCCGACCTATTTATCAGATCGTTGAGATTTCCACGCCCCAGGAACAATGCTGGGAAGAAGAGATCGTGGTCGATAGATATCCCCGCCGCCAGGGCTCTGGCACCTCGATATTGGTTAGTACCATCATCGGTGGCGCCATCGGCAATGCCATCGGTCACGGTAAGTCAAATCGGCGAGTAGGCGCGGTGCTTGGCGCCATGTTGGGTCACTCTATCGGACGTGATATTATCCGCAATAAAGAGCAATCGGGAATTCGCGAGTATCAGACCATACAACGCTGCGACACCGTATATCAGCAGCACGAAGAAGAACGACTGGTTGGGTATCGAGTGACTTACCTCTATAACGACAAAGAATTTTCCGTGCGCACTGATTCTGATCCCGGCGAACAGATTCGAATTAGAGTAAGTGTACAGCCAGTGCTGTAAAGCATTCTGCAGTATGCAGTTCTATTGACAGATTTGGCTTGGCGGTGACATCGAGGGATATTTTGTCAAGATTTTTAACAGTACCGTTGTGGTTAGTCCTGCTGCTAAGTGCAGCCGGGGCTAGCTATGCACAGCAATTGCCTTTGCAACAAGTTCAAAATGAGCTTAATCGCAATGCCGGTGCGCGCGAAATTCGAAATGGTCCGCAGGCTAATGCCCGGATCACTGAGCGCCAGGCGCTAAACCTGGCGCGACAGCGATTTGCCGGGAAAATATTGCGTATTACTTTAGTCGGCGAGGGGAACAATCAGCGTTATCAAATTCGCATGGAAAACGAGGGCAAGGTTTTTACGGTATATGTGGATGCGGTTACCGGCAGAGTGACTGGTGGTAGTTAATGACCGTTGATTCGATTGTGGTAAAGAGGTAACTCGACTGTGCGATTACTTGTTGTAGAAGATGAAAGCCTGTTGCGTCAGCAACTAGAGCAGGGCTTGATAAAACAAGGCTACGTGGTGGATACGGCTGAAGACGGTAAAATCGGACTCTATTATGCGACCGAGTATAGCTACGATGCCGCTATTATCGATTTGGGTCTACCCGAGATCGATGGTATTTCTCTGATTCAACAAATTCGCGCCGACGGCAAAGAATTTCCCATATTGATCCTGACAGCGCGCGGGGACTGGCAGGATAAGGTGGCGGGTTTGGATGCCGGCGCCGATGATTATGTGGTCAAGCCCTTCCAGCTTGAAGAAATCGTCGCTCGGTTAAATGCACTGATGCGGCGGGCAGCGGGTTTCTCCAAGCCGAAACTGGAATTTGGGCCTTTGATACTTGATATATCTGCAAAACGACTGTTCGTTAACGATAAAACTGTTGTGTTAACGGCTTACGAATACAAAATGCTCGAATATTTAATGTTGCATCCAGGCCAGGTTATTTCGAAAACAGAACTGACTGAGCATCTCTACGCTCAGGATTATGATCGGGACAGTAATGTTCTGGAAGTGTTTGTGCGGCGACTTCGGCAGAAGTTGGACCCGGAACAAACTCTAAAACCAATAGAAACTGTCCGCGGTCAAGGTTATCGTTTTAATCTCTCCGAAGCCTGATAATCCGCTCTTATCAAAGGTACCCTAGGCGAACATGGAAATGAGCCCTCAGGCTGCTATCGCTGATTATTCCCTGCAGACAAGATTACTGATTTCGTTCAGTGCCTTGTTGTTCGTGTTTTTAGGACTGACCGGCGTAGTGCTCGATGGCGCTTTCCGGAACAGTATCGAAGCCGGTGCCGAAGATCGACTACAGGTACAAATCTATCTGATATTGGCCGCGGTGGATCAAGAAGACGGCGAGTTTCAATTTTTTGAAGATTTGCGGGAGCCGCGCTTCGGTCAATTAGATTCCGGATTGTATGGCTTCATCAGTCAGCCAAGTATTGGAGAACTGTGGCGCAGTGATTCTGCTGTGGCTTTTAGTTTGTCCGATCCGCAAATACTGCGGCAACGTATCGAAGTGGGTGCAAGTTACTTCACCAAGATTATAAACACCGAGCAGGAAGAATTCTTCATGCTCAGCTATGGCATACTCTGGGAAGACGGCATCAGTGAATACATCTTCAGCGTAATCGAGCATGCGGCGCCGTACTATTCGGGGATATCCAACTTCCGCACCAGCCTCTGGTCCTGGCTTGGCGGCGTAGCGCTGTTGCTGCTGCTAATGCAGTTTTTCTTGATGCGCTGGGGTCTATCACCACTGCAGCGTATGGCTAGCGACCTTAAACAAATCGAATCTGGTGACAAGGATCAATTGGCAAGTGACTATCCGCAAGAGCTACGCGGAGTTACCGTCAACCTGAAACTGCTGATCGAATCCGAACGCAAGCAACAGTCCCGCTACCGCACGACACTGGGAGACCTCGCTCATAGTCTGAAGACACCGCTTGCCGTTATCGCCGGTGTCATGCAAAACCTCGCTAACGAAACGGCGGCTGAAAATAATCAGCAACTCGATAAGCAACTGGACTCAGTCAAGGAACAGCTCAAGCGAATGAATCAGATAGTTTCCTATCAATTACAGCGTGCTGTGCTGATGTACACTGGCAGTTCCTTAGCGCGTCAGGTTAATGTGGCCGCCGCCACGGAAAAAATTCTGGATGCATTGTCGAAGGTATATGTCGAAAAGTCGGTTGCTACCGAGCTGCACCTCGATCGGGACGTCGTTTTTAATGGTGATGAACGAGATCTCATGGAGCTGTTGGGTAATGTTCTGGACAATGCGTTTAAGTACGGTAAGCGCAAGCTTGCAGTTGGTATCAGCAAACTAGCCGATCCGGACAGCGGGCTGGAAATTGTTGTCGAAGATGATGGGCCGGGGATACCGAAAGACAAGCGGGAATTTGTCCTGCAACGAGGGGCCAGGTCTGACACTTTAGTGCAGGGGCAGGGAATCGGCTTAGCGGTGGTTACGGATATAGTAAACAGCTATGGCGGCGAAATTAGAGTGGAATCGAGTGCGCTTGGTGGGGCTCGCATTGTAATAAAAATCAATTCACCATCCGCCACCGGCTAAAACACAATGCCCCCAAACACCGCAAGCAGAGTCATCAAAAACAGAAACCACTTGATGTTGTCTGGCGTAGCGCGCACCGCAACTTTTACGGCGAGGTGAGCGCCAGTCATAGTCCCTACCGCCAGGATCAAGCCAGGAATCCACCAGATCTGACCAAAGGCAATAAACACCAGCATGGCGACACTGGTAAACGCCAGCGCACAGGTCATTTTTAAGGCGTTGGCCCGTAACAAATCATAGCGCAGCCCACCGGCCAGTGCCGCTAACAGAATAAATCCGACACCGGCTTGCACGAAACCACCGTAAACGCCGGCACCGAACAGGCCCCACCAGGCACCTCGGTTTTCTTTGGGAGAGAGTGTGGCAGCGCCTTGCGGCGGAGCGATTAAGTCGGGTCTAAGCAGGATAAGCAGGGCCATGGTGAGTATGGTGCCGAGCAATAGTGGTTTGAGATAGAGATTTGGCATCAATGCGGCGGTAAGCGCACCAAGCAACCCGCCGATGACGGTTGGGATCAGGATCGGAATTATTGCCGGGCGATCTAATGCGCCATGCTGGTCGTACCCGGCCACACCCACCACCCCCTCCAGCATGATGGCGACCCGATTGGTGCCGTTGGCCACATCGGCGGGCAATCCCAGCATCATCAACACCGGCAGGGTCAAGTTGGAGCCACCGCCGGCCACCGTATTGATGCCTCCAGCCAGGAAACCTGTCAGGCAAAGGAGTAAGATGGCGGTGAGATTTAATTCCACAGGAATTCCTCGCATGCAAAATCATGGCGGGGCTACAGAAGGGCGTATCGGCAGCAGCTTAGCAGAATTGATGGGTCACAGATTCTTCTAATAAATCCGGTACTTATAGCGGTTCCTGAGAAGGCATTGGCGGGGCAGAGCAATTGGCTTGCAGCAGTGTGATATGGGTCACATTCTAATCAATTAAGTCGCAAAAATTACTCAATCTTTTAGCCGAATCACAGTCCTGTGAGAGCGAAGCGGTATGGTTAGTGGGGCTGGTTTTATTAGTCGCTATTGAATTACGCCGATTGGAACCGACACAGTAGGCAGGGGAAAAGAATCTGCCGCACTTTGATCGCGAGTATTGATTTTTGTCACGAGTATTCGAGTCGCTGGAAAGAGCTTGTAATGAGTCAGTGTAATGCAATAAAACCTAATAAAATCAGAGGCTTCACTCTGATCGAGCTGCTCGTGGTGCTGTCGATAATGAGCATCTTGTTGGCCATAGCGCTGCCCAGCTTTCAGGACACAATCGAGAGTTCAGTCACCAACTCTCAGATCAAGCTGTTAATGACTACCTTGAACCTGGCCAGAAGCGAGGCAATTAAACGCGGGACTAATGTCGCTATTTGTTCCATCAACGACGATGGTAACGAGGATTGCGATGCGCGCGAGTGGCAAGATGGCTGGATCGTATTTGTTGACGCCAATGGCGATGCCGACGGCGATGCGGGTTCTATCGATGCAGGTGACATCATAATTCGAGTATTTAGGTCGCTGGAAGCAAATTCCACGCTGACTTTCACCGTGGATCTGTTTGAATACGATAGCATGGGGTTCAGTGCAACCGGCGGCACTCAGAAGTTTGAGCTGATACCAACCAGTGGTAATACAGACAATGCCCGGTGTATTGTGATTTCACTCTCCGGTCGGGGCCGTCGGGTGGAAGGGGTTTGTCCATGACCACGTCCATCTACAGAGGGCCTAAACTCAGCCAACAAACTGGCACTAACTTGATGGAAGTACTGGTAGCGCTACTGGTATTGTCCTTCGGCATGCTGGGAATGGCTGGTGTACAGGGCGTCAGTCTGCGTGGTAATCAGAGCGCCTACTACCGTACCCAGGCGACCACGCTAACCATGGATATTGTCGAACGCATGCGCGCTAATCTCACCGGCGTTGGTGCCGGAAGCTATAACGATGTGACCGGCGCCGCCACCGCCAGCTGCTTTACTACCGCTGGTTGCAGCAACGCGCAAATGGCGGCGCAGGACATCAACGACTGGAGCGCGACGTTGGTCACCGCTCTACCGAGTGGTGCCTCGGTGGTATGTCTCGATTCAACCCCAAGCGATGGCACTGCAGCCGCCAATCTTTGTGATGGTGCCGGTAGTATCTATGCCATCAAGATCTGGTGGGATGACAACCGGGATGGCACCGCCAGTGAGCTTTATTTAACGACGTTCCAACCGCAGTAAAGATTAACTCGATGGTAACCTGGAAATGCCAATTCAAACATCGATGAAATTTACCCATGCAGCCGGGCTAAGCCTGGTGGAGCTATTGATCTCCATGGTATTGGGTTTGACCCTGGCGGCCGGTGTTACGCAGATGTACGTGAGCAGCAGTACCACCGAGCGCAGTCAAGAGGCGCGCCTGCGGATGCAGGAAAATGGCCGTTTTGGCCTGAATTTCCTGTCGCAAGAGATTCGTATGGCGGGGTATCTGGGTTGTATCGGATCGATACAGGGCACTTCGGTAAACAACATACTGGATAGCCCAAATGCTTCATTTCAACCAGAATTCGGTATCCAGGGCTGGGAAGCCGGGGGTACCTCACCGGGGACTATCAATGCCAGTGCCAACAACGTCGCCGAGGTCGCCTCTGGCTCCGGCGAATGGACTTCCGGCGATGGTACTTTTGTCTTACCCACAATCACCGCGGTGCCCAATTCCGACATTCTGCGCATTTGGGGCGCCGACGGCAACGCGGGGATAGTCACTACCATCACCCAGGGTGTGACGCCCAGCATCGTGGTTGAAACCGCAATGGGCATTGCAGTCAATGATTTTTTGCTGATCAGTGATTGTGAACAGGTAGACCTGGTGCAGGCATGCCTGGTAACCGACAACAGTCCTGCGAGCAATAGCACTATCACGCTCTCCACCACCTGTACTCCCGGCAATGTGGCCAGTTCCACCATCAGTTCCGAAACCGATGATGCCAGCCAAGTTTGGGCCGAGGTCATCAAACTGCAGGGCACGCTGTATTACGTGGGGAAGCGCGGCGGCACCGCCACCAATCCCCCCGCCCTGTTCCGTCGCCAACTGAGCGCCACCGGTACCGCAGGCACCGCCGAAGAACTGATCGAAGGGGTAGAATCCATGCAGATCCTGTATGGCGTAAATCTGGACCAGGACGTGAACAGCACCGTCGATACCTACCTGACGGCTGACCTGGTAACCAGTTGGGCCGATGTCATCAGCGTGCGTATCAGCCTGCTGATGCAGTCGATAGAGGATGGCACCGTGCCGTTTCCCCAGGCCTATGCATTCGATGGTGTGACTTACGATGGTGGCGGTGGCAACGGCGCGCTACCGGCCGATAATCGGGTGCGGCGAGTATTCACCAGCACCATCAGCCTGCGCAACCGAGCCCTGGGTGTTTAGAGGCTTGGCGCGCTGAAGTTTAGAGATAGATCACGGAAGTAAGCAGAATTTAAGGTACATTGAGCTAACATGAATAAGATGCGATCAAGCCCCCATCTAGCAAGGCATGGCAAACAGCAGGGTGCCATACTGATTTTTTGCCTGGTGTTCCTGGCTATCCTGACCCTGATGGGGGTATCCGGCATGGAATCTACGATTCTCGAGGAGCGCATGTCTGGCAATATGCGAGATTACACCCTGGCTTTTCAGGCGGCCGAGTCGGCCTTAAAAAATGCGGAAGCCTGGCTGGTAGTCCAAACCACGCAGCCCATAACCAGCGACGATGGCAGCACCAGTGTGTGGGCAGAGAATGCAATGGATCCCGACGACACCGATCATGATTATTGGTGGGATGATGCCAACATCGACGCCAGCTGGTGGGGCACTAACGGTACCGCACTCACCGGGGTGGCCGATGTAAGCACCCAACCGGTGTATGTAATCGAGGAGTACCGTACCGTGAATACCGGACAATCTATCGCCATCGGTGGGGGTGAATCCACCGTGCCCAGAGTATTTCACCGCATCACCTCCCGGGCAGTGGGGGTGAATAGCACCACGCAAGTGAGACTGCAATCCACCTTCATACGAGCATATTAACCAGGTTATCCGAGCCTTAATCGCCCTGGAGGCGAGCATGAGTTTAAGACAGCAAATTCGATTTTTCCTTTCCTGGTTGGCATCGGTGTATCTGCTGGCGCTAGCAACCAGCACCCAGGCGGCCGAGCTGAACCTGGCTTCCAGTCCGCTATTCCTCGGCACTCAGATCGACCCGAATATTTTCTTCATGCTGGATGATTCCGGTTCCATGGATTGGGAAATACTGACCCATAGCTATGTATATTATGATGGCTATTGGAGCTCCGGCGGTGACGGGACGGCGATTACCTCCGGCCTGTTTGAAGGCAATGCTGACAGCGGCAGCTGTACCGGTAGGCGGGCCCATGCCTATGTCTATTCCAACGCCATCAATACCGACAATCTCTACAACTTTTGCAGTCTGGCCAGGTTGGAAGAAGAGCCTCAAACCATGGTGCGGGACTGGCGAGTTCGGGATGCGGCACTGAACATCATGTACTACGACCCGTCTGCCACCTATCAGCCTTGGGAAAGTTATTCCGATGCCAGCTTCACCGCCGCACGCAGTAACCCCGAGGCTGGCTCGGCCGGTTATTTGCTGATACGGGACTTGACGGGTTTCATCTACGAAGTCTCTACCGATGATAAGGGGTTCACCGGCGCAGAACCCACTGGCACCAGCAATGTGACCGATGGCGCTAACGAGTTAGTGGATCTGTGGGATTCGCACATCACTTATACCGTGAATTCCACGGCAATCGACGTGGTGGATTTAACCACTGGAACCGCGGCTTCGATAATTGCACTCGCCAGAGATTGTAACCTCAGCGATGCCAACGACTCGCCGCAATACAAGGACTGTTATGGTAGCTCCACAAATAACACTAGTATCAGTGGTGCCGGCGAAGATCCCTACGGGCGAACCGTGACGCAGGCACAACAGAACGTGGCCAACTGGTACCAGTATCACCGCCGTCGTTCCTTCGTGGCCAAGGCCGCCATCGCCAACGTTATCAGCAGCAATAACAGTTTTAGGTTCGGCCTGAGCCTGCTTAATGAATCCGGAACGCTATTCGTACAGGTGCCCTTGGCAGCGGTGGATGATTATGAAAGCCACAACGCCGATTTGATAACCGAAATGTTCGAATTTGACTGGCTGCCCAGAGGTACGCCGCTGCGTCGTGGGCTGGAGATGGTCGGGCTGTATTATTCAGACTACTATAGCGGGACCTATGTCGATCCTATTATCTCTGCCTGCCAACAGAATTACGCCGTGTTGTTCACCGATGGCTATTGGAGCGGCAGTGCGCCGATTACCGCGGCCATTGGCAATGAAGACGGTGACGGCGCCACCGATACCTTGGCCGACGTGGCGCACTATTTTTACAACACAGATTTGAGTTCGCTGCCAGACGATGTGCCCACCACTGCGCTGGATCCGAATGAAGCACAGCACATGGTGAGTTTTACCGTGGCCTTCGGTGTGGAAGGTAACCTGGTGGATACCGATGACGATAACTATCCCAACCCGACACTGGAAGAGGATGGTGCCTGGTCCAGTGGGGCGGTAAACACCGATGCCGAGAAAATCGATGATCTCTGGCACGCCGCGTTTAACAGCAAGGGTTATTTTGTTTCCGCCCAAACCACCTCCGGCGTAGCCAACGCGATCTCCGATGCCTTGTTGGAGATTGCCGACCGGGTGGGTTCATCGGCTTCGGTGGCCACCAACACCGGTTCGCTGAATGCCGGTAGTAAGTTGTTCCAGGCCCGCTTCGACAGTTCCGACTGGAAGGGACAGTTGCTGGCATTCACTATCAATCTGGACGGCAGCATCGATCCCGACGAGGATTGGGATGCAGGGGAAAGAGTAGACGCCCAGAATTACGACACCGTGCGGGAGATCATCACCTGGAATCCAGACATCGATGATCCAATTGGCGGCCCGGTAGAGGGTAAGGCGATACCCTTCCGGTTTCCCAGCGATTACAACTCGCCCAGCAGCAGCAGCGAAATGAATTCGGTGCAGATAGGTCATCTGCTCACCAATGCGCCTTACTCTGTGTCCACCATGGACGTAGACGAGATAGACGACAACCAGACCTACGGTGAAGATATCGTCAATTACCTGCGCGGAGATCAAGCCAATGAAGGTGAGCTTGGCCAGCAATTCCGTCTGCGTAACAGCGTGCTGGGAGATATCGTCAACTCCGATCCAATATTTGTGCAAGCCCCAATCGCTAGTTATCCCGATTTACTGGAAGTGAAGTCCTATGACGATTTCATTACCGATAATGCGAGCAGAGACGGTGTCGTTTACGCGGGTGCCAACGATGGCATGTTGCATGGTTTCGATGAAACCACCGGTGATGAAGTAATCGCCTTCATACCCAGTGCGGTGTATCAAAACCTGGATGAATTGCCGAGCGAAGATTATATTCATCGCTACTTTGTCGATGCTTCGCCCAACATTATCGATGTCTTCCTGGATGACATGATCGATCCCTCCAGTGCCACCAATGGTCTCTGGCGTACCGTTCTGGTGGGTGGCTTGGGCGGCGGCGGTCAAGCAATCTATGCACTGGACGTGACCGATCCGTCCATCTTTGACGAGGCCAATGCCGACAGTATCGTGTTGTGGGAATTCGATGATGGCGATGATGCGGATCTAGGATACACCTACGGGCGTCCACAACTGGCGAAGATGGCGGATGGCACCTGGGCCGCTATCTTCGGCAATGGTTACAACAATACCGCAGCGGATGGCACCGCCAGCACCAGCGGACACGCCGTGCTCTATATCGTCGATGTCGAAACCGGCGCGCTGTTGAAGAAAATCGACACCGAGGCGGGTTCAGCGGCCACGCCCAACGGATTAGCTACCCCACTGTTGATCGATCAGGACGCAGATTTTGTGGTCGACTATATCTATGCCGGTGATCTATTAGGCAATCTCTGGAAATTCGATGTAACCGATGGCAACCCGTCTAATTGGGATGTTGCCTATGATACGGGTGGAACACCTGACCCCTTGTTCACGGCCGAGACTGGCCAGGAAATTACCTCTCAGCCCCAGGCATCGTTCCATCCGGATAACCTGGGCGGATTCATGATTTTCTTTGGTACTGGTAAGTACCTGGAGACCAGTGATAATGATTCGATATCACAAACAACTCAATCGTTCTATGGAATTTGGGATAAGAACGAGGGAACGCTAGCCGCATTTTCCAGATCCGATTTGTTGCAGCAATCCATTAGCAATCAATTCGAGCAAGCATTCGACACCGATGCCGATGAGATCGATGACGAGACCTTCACCCTAAGAGATGTGACCGACTTCACGATCGACTGGGGCATGCACATGGGATGGTACCTTGACCTGATGCCCGACAATATTGAAAACGTTGCCAACAGCGATAACTTCGGTGAGCGTCAGATCAGTAGTTCCATCGTCAGAAATGGTCGTATCATCTTTACTACGCTGGTGCCGTCTACGGTGGAATGTGAATTCGGCGGTATGAGCTTTTTGATGCAGCTCGATTTCCGCGATGGTAGTGCACTCGAATTCCCTGCTTTTGATTTAAACAATGA
>JADFOC010000343.1 GCA_022563075.1 Pseudomonadota bacterium | reverse complement strand
CTATCCAACCAACGGTCGTGTGCCGGAGGCGATGGAAGGCGCACCGAGACAATATGGGGGTCTCGGTGAAGATGTTCCCGGTACCCGCCCGGTGCGTTATACGGTAGGGGGTATTGCCAAGGACGGACCGGAAGACCGGGGAATTTCTTCGCGCTGCCTGGTTGGGTTTAATTCGGGTCCGCCTTTTACACCCAGTGCCTACAACAACAATGTGCAGATTTTTCAGAACCGGGATCATGCGGTGATCATGACTGAAATGATCCATGATGCCCGTATCGTGTCCCTGCTCGATCGGCCTCCTCTCGATGAGAGCCTGAGACTCTGGTCCGGTGATTCTCGCGGCCACTGGGATGGCGACACCCTGGTAGTGGTGACGCGTAATTTCAACGACCTGACCCAAAGCTTTGGTGCTTCCGGCACTTCCCTGGATAAAATCCTAACCGAGCGCTTTACCCGCGTGGGTCCGTATACCATCGACTATGAATTCACCGTCGATGATCCTTCGACGTTTACCGATAAGCTAACCGCTATCGTAGCCATCACCAAGGTGGCAGGTCAGCTTTACGAGTATGCTTGCCATGAGGGCAACTATGGCATGTTGAATATTTTGCGCGGAGCCCGGGTCGAGGAAGCACTGGCAGCTTCGGAGGAGTGATAATAGTAAGGATTGGTTTTATTGAACGCTCCCGGGGGACGCAAGCCCCATACTGAAAGTGTCCGTCAAACCGGGAGCGCTACAGACCTCGTTGCTCCAGTGCAGAGGAATTTTCAGGCCGCCGAGCGAGCTCTCCAGATCAAACAGCTTTAGTAACTCCAGCTCTTCTAAAAACTCGTTACTCGAGTGCATAATAGCGGCTTCATTAATAGTAGCAACGGTAGGCAGCCCACCTTTTTCTTACTCAGTAAAATCTACTATCCACGGTCTGTTCTCTGTATCTCTGAGAAGGGGCGGAAATTTTTAGTCTGATCCTCTATATTCAATAGGGTGTCAGAGAACTAAAAGAGTACCAACATGCCCGAATACAAAGCGCCTATACGCGACATACTGTTCACTCTCTATGAAGTTCTGGGTGCCGAGCAACACTATCGGAAGATAGGCGCCGAGGATGCCAACCGGGAGTTGGTGGATGCCATCATCACCGAAGGCGGCAAGTTTGCCGAAGAAGTCCTGGCGCCTCTGAATCGGATTGGTGATGAACAGGGTTGCAAGTTTGTTGATGGACAAGTCACCACACCGCCCGGTTTCAAGGAAGCCTACCGGCAGTACGTCGACGGTGGCTGGCCAAGCCTGGCAGGTGAAACCCGATTCGGAGGTCAGGGGCTACCGGAGTCACTGGCCACCGTAGTCAACGAATTAGTCTGTACCGCCAACTGGTCTTGGAGTATGTATCCTGGCCTTAGTCACGGTGCCAAGCTGACTCTGTCCGAATACGGTACCGAAGAACAGAAACAAACCTATATGAGCAAACTCACCAGCGGTGAATGGACCGGCACCATGTGTTTGACCGAGTCACAATGCGGCACCGATCTCGGCTTACTCACCACCAGGGCAGAATTGAATGCCGATGGCAGCTATCGAATAAGTGGCACCAAGATTTTTATCTCCGCCGGCGAACACGATATGGCCGAGAATATCATCCATATCGTGTTGGCGCGATTGCCGGATGCACCCGCGGGCACCAAAGGTATTTCCTTATTCATTGTGCCAAAAATTAATGTGGACGATGGTTCTCGTAATCAGGTCACCTGCGGTTCCATCGAACACAAGATGGGCATTCATGGCAACGCCACCGCGGTGCTGAATTTCGATGGCGCCAGGGGGCATCTTATTGGCCCTCCCAATGAAGGCCTCAAGTGTATGTTCACCTTTATGAACTTCGCCAGACTGGGTACCGCCCTGCAGGGCATGGCTGCGGCGGAGCAATCCTTCCAGGGGGCACTCGCCTACGCCCGGGAGCGTCTCGCCATGCGTTCACTGGCCGGGCCGAAATATCCGGAACAGCCCGCCGACGCCATCATCGTGCATCCGGATGTGAGACGCATGCTGCTTACGCAGAAGTCGATTGCAGAAGGAGGCCGTGCGCTCATTTATTTTTGTACCATGCAGGGCGATATCCTGCACAGTACCGCGACCGAAGAAGAAAAAGTTGAGGCAGAAGCCTTGATGAGTGTGTTGACACCGATCGCCAAAGCCTTCCTGACTGAGACCGGTTATGAAGCAGCCAATCTTGGCATGCAGGTTTTTGGTGGGCACGGCTATATCGCCGAATGGGGCATGGAGCAGATCGTGCGCGACACGCGCATCTCCATGCTTTACGAAGGCACTACCGGTATTCAGGCGCTGGACTTGTTAGGGCGCAAGATACTGGGCAGCAGAGGATCATTGCTGCGTTACTTCACCCGCGTGATCCATCGTTTCTGCCGTGACAACAACACCAAGGGCATGCAGCAATTTATCAGACCGCTTAGAAAGCATTACCGGGAATGGGGAGGCTTCACCCGAAAACTTGGTCTCAAGGCGATGCGTAATCGGGAGGAAGTAGGTGCCGCTTCGGTTGATTACCTGATGTACTCGGGCTATGTCACGCTGGCTTATTTCTGGGCCACGATGGCCGATGCCGCCTACCGGGCTCTGCAAAACGATACTGAAGAAACTGCATTTTATGAAAGCAAAATTAAAACGGCGCGTTTTTATTACCAGCGAATCTTACCCCGTGCTAAATGTCACAAAGAAATCATGATGTCGGGGGCTAAAAATTTGATGGACCTGGATGACGAACAATTCGGCAGCATCCGCTGAATTTTATTTCAGCGATGCAACAGGAAAGCCATGATCCAGAGATACGCTTATACCCTATAACAATGATTAGCCACTTTACATGGCTGCAGGTGAGTATTTACCGCAACCACCTTCACTACGCCATTGTCATTGATATCCCAGAATTTCACTACTAGCTCTCCGGGGTCAGTAGTCAGGTGTTTGCCAAACGACTTGTTGTATCCATCCCAATCTAAGAAGGTCAACTCTGATGTATCTGGATTCACCCACGACAGCTCCCATCTTCCCCAGCTGTCAGCCTCACACTCAAACAGCGTGAGCTCTTTCCAGATTCTGGTTCTGCAGGTCACAACAGGCATAGCTGGTCCATCTATTAGCTGTTGCACTCTGCTGCTGGTGGCTGGCGTCTCAATAGTTGGAACCGCCGCAAAAACGGCAATCCACACCGAAGATATCAACAGTGCGATCAAGATTCCCAGTGAAACTCTGAGTCCTTTACTGGTTCTTTCCATTGTGTTCCTCCTTGAACGCATCGTTAAGCGCCGGTGTTGCCGCCAGCAGTGATACGAATAAAGCTACGCGCAGAACCGGTGGTGACAAAGTGAACATCCTGTAACACCCTCCATGGTTAGTCTGTCTGCGCACTCCACTAGTAGGCCCTCGCCCGGAGATGGCGCTTGCCATTCAGGGGCAAAGGGTCCCAGTGGATGTGGACCAACTGCTCTGCTTCTATATTAACTATAGTCATAAGGTTGAGGTATTGCCTGCTAGCGACAAGAAAGGAATACTCCCATGTATCCACCTGCAGACGCGTCCCTGGAAACCCTGCACAGCGCTCTTCATTCGCTGCATTGCTTTTGGTCCAGAAATTATCCATTTAATGGTACCTGCTTGTTTTCATATTCGCTCCAGA
>JADFOC010000342.1 GCA_022563075.1 Pseudomonadota bacterium | reverse complement strand
ATACAGAATTTTCTGCCAACGGATGATGTCGTCCTTGCTCAGGCGGATGTTAGCATCGACTTTATCCCGTAGCTCGGCAGGAAATTCAGTTTCCAGAAATTCCTTTACTTCTATCTGAAACGCCAGTTCTTCGGCGGTATAATCAGCATTCACCTCAATTCTCCTCGATGCTGGAACTCTGCCCTAACTCGATCGACATACACTGGGACCTATCATTTGTAGTAGTTTTGGATTACCGGAACGGATACAAGTCTTTACTAGTGATTCCAAGAGCCTGCGAAGATTACCACTTCTAACTTGTCTTGATAAGTGAGAATCGAGCGTTTGCTCGACAATCCCGTAGCAAGTATTTATTGCCCACCGCGGCGGCACTGGCCCTGGACTGGGTGTGTAAATTAAGCCGCGTCAATGGATTTGGCCTGATAAATGCGTTATCCTGCGCGTTCTATTTAGCATGCTGTATTTTCGAACAATTTTTGCACCGGATAAATACGTAGGAGCTGTCATGAAATTAAGTCAACTGGCAAAATCGGCCTTATTGATTCTTACCCTTATTGGTGTCATCGCCTGTAGTTCGACTAGCGAAGAATCCGACGCGGGTGCCGCCGAGGCGGCCACCCAAGGCGGCGAATCCGGAGTAGATGCAACTACCCGTCGCACCCAGGAATTGGCCGAGGAAGCTAGAGCGCGAGCCGCCGCCGCCGAGGAACGCATGACACGCTCAGCACTCGCTACCACGGTGTTTTATTTCGATTTTGATGTGGCTGAATTTCGCGGCGCCGACCGCGATGTGTTGACCTATCACGCGAGAGACCTGGCAGCTAACAGCAATAAGAGTATCCGTTTGGAGGGTCATGCCGATGAACGCGGTACTCGAGAATACAACTTAGCCCTGGGTGAACGTCGAGCGACAGCCATACTCAACTACCTCATCGTCAACGGCGCCGCTCGTTCACAGATTGAAACCGTGAGCTATGGCGAAGAACGTCCAGCGCAGCGCGGTGAATCCGATCAAGCCTATCAACAGAATCGACGAGTCGAAATCATCAGTCAATAACCAAGCAGTTTGGAAGTTCGGGCCGAACCATTGTGTTCGGCCTTTTTTTTGCTGCCGTTTTTGTAATAACCCGGCGGCTCTCTCTGCGAGTGAGCCTGGGCGCTAGTTATCGTTTGCGGAAAGCGCACGCCGTAGCTCGATCCCGATCTTTTCCAATGCCTCCATCCCGGCGGGAATACCACCGGCGAAAGAAAGAAACCCATGAATCATGTCGCAGTAGCACACATGCTCAACCGGCACACCGAAGTCGGCCAACCGGTCGGCAAAAGCCTTGCCTTCATCGCGCAGTGGATCGAATCCTGCCGTTAGCACATAGGCTGGTGGCAAGTCGCTAAGATCAGCCGTCAGATAGTTAAATTGGGGCTGTCTGGGTTGTTCCTCACTCTCCAGATAGTGACTGCGAAACCAGGACATGCCTGCCTTGGTAAGGAAATAGCCGTCCGCAAACTCTTCCACCGAGGCATGGCTCATGGCCAGATCGATCGAGGGATACAGCAATATTTGAAAAGCCGGCATAGGAAACTGATTACGCTTACAAGCCAACAAGACTGCCACCGTGAGATTGCCCCCGGCACTGTCTCCGCCCACCGCCAGTCGAGCCTGATCGATTCCCCATTCGGCACTGTTGTTGCGGATCCATTGATAGGCATCGAAACCGTCTTCATGGATTGCTGTTAACTTGGTATCAGGCGCCAACCGATAATCAACTGATACCACCATACAACCGCTGTGAAAGGCTATTTGCTGGGCGAAGGTATCGTATTGCTCTACATTGCCTAACACGAAACCACCGCCGTGGTAAAAAATCAGGGCTGGCTGCAAACCTTTTTTATTGCCGAGAGGCTTATACAATCTTACTGGTATCGATCCGCCGCGGCTGGGAATTTCATGATCTATGATGCTTGCCAGATCACACGCCGGGGGTGCGAAGGGATTACCGCGCTCCTCACGCAGGACACGGGCCTCCTCCACTGTACTGTCTTCCAACGGTTTCAATCTCGCAGCGGCAGTAGCTACTTTCTGCGCCATCGGATCTAGTGCTTCGGTGCATTCTGCTTCTTGGCTAATTGGAGTATTCATGATTCACTCTAAAAGAACGTGTTCTTTGGCTTCGCCGGTTCAAAGCCCACCAACCATATCAACAGTGTCAATAAAAAGATTCCAGGCAACACGTACAGTGCAACATTACTTATTGACTGAGTCGATAATTCCAAAGCAGCGATAACGGCATAAATCAGCATGCCAATAACATGAGCCAACAGGTAATTGTGGATAAACGGTGCATTGTTAGGTGTCATTGGCCATGGCTTACACAAGATAAGCCATCGCAGAGAAACCACGATGCCCAAAAGATCTGTTGGCCAGAAAATCAATAAATTCACATTATGATGCAATTCCAGGTGATCGGAGACAAACCAACCGCCAAGCATCAATGCACCAAACACACCACTGAATAGGGCAGCGAGTAACCCGAGCAGTCCCAATAGCCGAAAACTAACGCTGCTCACCTTCAATCCGATTTGCGAATGAGTCGCATAATAAGACATAGGTATTTTCTTCAACATCAAAAAAAGCAAAAATACCGGAACCAGCAACACAATTGATGCCACCTGGTACCCGCCTGTTTCTATCATTGGTGGCCCAAATTCCATAATCACCTGCGGATCGGACAACAGCATCTTCCGTTCGCCATTTTCGGCAACATCCGAGTCCACCCGTAGCAATCTCTCCCTCAGACTCAACGGCAGGAACATATCCTCCCATTCACTGATGGGCCGATCGATATTGCTGTTCAATAAAATATCGAGAGAGAAATTAATCAGTGATACCGATGCATAATGCGTTTCAATCAGATCACGATAGGTAGTTTCTGTGATGCCTGAATAATGCGCTGAAATTTTTCCCGATAGCGCTTCATCCAGATAATCGCGCACTTTTGTGGTGCAGTTATTATCGAACGACTGGTAAGGATAAACCACATTCTCCGGTTGCAGGTTCCACAGCAGACGCCGGTATAGAATTTCTTTTTGCGGATTCGTCAGATTTATTTTGTCTTGCCACAGGGTGCGCTGCTGATATCGATAGTTCGCGAACAATTGCGCTGGTGCATAGGTGGCCAGCCTATAATTCATGATTCCCTTGAAGAAATTATACGAAAAAGCAACTACGCCATCGCTGGGGTCAAACTCACCCCAATTGTAGACCGTATCGGTGTTGCTGTTCTCATCGTAGACACGCAGCGCCGTGTGGCCAAAGTTGTCATAAACCAGATCACCGACGTCTACGGTGATCAGATAGAAGTGGACGCCACTCATATCTGCGGGTAGCTGATACTGCTCGGGTGACTCGATGGGGGCTAGTGCACAGACCGCTGCAGCGGAAAACAGGTAACTGACGAAGAAAATCAAAGCGCTGAATCGGAACCTCGGTCCAGAAATTAGATGGAGCGGATTAAGCTTGGCGAAATTCATCAGGAGCTGCAACTGACCACTTTATTGTTAGTTTGCTGGTGGCAAGCTGTTAATCCTATCAAAGATTTAGTTTTGATCAAGAACCAGTTTTTGCTGCAATCCCCTAGAAGTGCTGATCGAACCGACAGTGGGTGCAACTGATTAAAAGTTTCCAATAAAAATCCCCACTCCCTATCCGCCAA
>JADFOC010000341.1 GCA_022563075.1 Pseudomonadota bacterium | reverse complement strand
ATGAAACTCGCAGCCCTGGGCCGACTAACCGCCAGTATTGCCCACGAAATACGCAATCCACTCGGCGCCATAAGTCATGCGAGCCAGTTATTGCGCGAATCAGAGTCGATCGCCAAAGAAGACAAACGAATGGTAGAAATTATTCTCGAACACTGCAATCGAGTTAATATGATCATAGAAGATGTACTCGATGCATCGCGACAGGACGAGACGCCTCCTCAAAAAATTATACTCAAAGACTGGTTGCAGATATTTATTAAAAACTATCGATCCACTCACGAAGAGTGCGACCAAATATCGCTGCAAGTAGATCCGGTCGATATTGAAATTAACGTTATCACCAGTCAATTGGAACAGGTGTTAAATAACTTGTTTGAAAATGGCCTGCGATATAGCGCCAAAGAAACTGGTGATGCGACGCTAACCATTGAGGCAGGAATTGATACGAAATATGAAGATTCGCAACCGTACCTGCACATTATTGACGATGGCGCCGGGATGGATGAGGAAGCAGAAGCGCTATTGTTTGAACCCTTCCACACAACCGAATCAACTGGCACCGGCCTGGGCCTTTATATCTCCAGAGAACTGTGCGAAGCTAATCAGTCACAGCTAGTCTTTAACAAAACCACTGAAGGCAAGAGCTGCTTCAGTATTTATTTTAGCAATCCAGAGCGAATTATTGCTTGAACACGACACCGCCTTTTACCGAACACTGTGGGTCCCGATGACGGACAAAATTCTAATTGTCGATGATGAACCAGATATTCGAGAATTGCTCGAGATAACTCTGGGTCGTATGTCGTTACAAACCGAAAGTGCCGAAGATTTGACGTCAGCCAGGCGCTTACTGGCAACCGAGACTTTCAGTCTTTGCCTTACCGATATGCGCTTGCCCGATGGCGATGGCATCGAGTTAGTTGAATATATTCAGAATGAATGCAAGCGGATGCCGGTTGCAGTAATTACCGCGCATGGAAGCACGGAGACCGCGATTAAAGCACTGAAAGCTGGGGCATTCGATTTCGTCTCTAAACCTGTAGATCTGCAAAATCTCAGAAACCTGGTAATTTCTGCTCTGCGCCTACCGCAACAAGATGCCCCTCAAGACGCAGTGGAATCAACCCAGGGTGCTTCGGCGCACACTGCCATCAGCGGCCAATCTGCCAGCATCAGACAACTGCGAGAGCAAATAACCAAACTTGCTCGAAGCCAGGCCCCCATCTATATTAGCGGCGAATCGGGGAGCGGCAAGGAATTGGCCGCTCGAGCTATCCACCAACAGAGTTCCAGAAGCAACGCCGCTTTCATAGCGGTCAACTGCGGAGCGATTCCTGCAGAACTGATGGAAAGCGAACTATTTGGTCATCTAAAAGGAAGTTTTACCGGGGCCAATCAGGACAAACAAGGCCTATTTCAAGCCGCACAGGGTGGCACCCTGTTTTTCGACGAAATAGCTGATCTGCCCTTGCACATGCAAGTGAAGTTATTGCGAGTGATTCAGGAGAAAGCCATGAGACCGGTTGGCTCGCAGCGGGAAGAAGCTGTCGATGTCAGAATATTGAGTGCTACCCACAAACATCTAGCCAAAGAAGTCGAACTTGGTAATTTCAGGCAAGATCTTTACTTTCGAATCAATGTAATTGAGTTGGCCGTTCCCAGCCTTAGAAAACGCCCGGAGGATATTCCAGAATTGGTACTCAGCCTGTTGCAGAAAATTGCCGACGAAAATACTGCGCCAGTGTGTAATCTGAGTGATGAAGCCCTGGCAATACTGCAACAATACCAATTCCCTGGAAACGTTCGAGAATTAGAAAATATATTGCAACGAGCCGCCACACTCTGTGAAGACCAAACCATCCAAGCTTCAAATCTTGAGTTTATCAGTCTGCCCAGCTCATCACCAAGCCCTGATACCGATGAAATTAGCCCTGCCCCAGAGAGTGACACTCCGATGGCAATAGCAGAAGACTTCTCTCTCGAAAAGCACCTCGAGGCCATAGAAATTGAGGCGATTGAAAAAGCCCTGGAGGAAACACGCTGGAATAAGACAGCCGCCGCCAAGAAACTGGGTATGTCGTTCAGATCGTTGCGCTATCGCCTCAAGAAACTGGGATTGAATTAGTAGCTTGACCAGGATTTGTTGGCAGCTGCGGCGACTCGATGCAGCCGTGCTAGAGCTGTATCACGGCGTCAGCCACTGAACAGTTTGCTGCCCTACCGCTTAACTTTGGTCGCGGCATGGCCTGCCGTTTCACAGATCAATGACGGTTCGCCGGCAGGTAAGGCGCCGGATCGATTATCGGCTCATTCCCCAGCAGGCAATCAGCCAGCAGTCGAGCCGATGCTGGCGCTAGTACCAGGCCGTTGCGATAGTGTCCTGCATTCACATATAGATTTTCGAAATTATCCAATTTACCAATGTAGGGAATGCCCTGCGGAGCGCCGGGTCGCAATCCAGCCCATTGGCCAACTATCTCGTGCTGTTTCAACATTGGCAACAGTTTGTAGGCGGATTGCAGCAGACTCTGTTTTGCCGTTTCTGTTGCAGTCTTGTCGAATCCACAATGCTCCAAAGTACTACCGGCTAACAGGTGACCATCTATGCGCGGGATCAGATATCTGCCTTGATTCAAGAGAATTGACTTAATTGGCTGTTGTTCAAACTTGAATAATAACATCTGGCCTTTCACTGGCTCAATCTCGACAGACAATCCTAGAAACTGTAATACCTTATTACTCCAGGCACCAGCACAGACAACTACTATGTCTGCCTCCAACTCACCTCGCTCGTTGTTCAATATCACTTTGATCCCACTAA
Source organism: Pseudomonadota bacterium (assembly GCA_022563075.1). Taxonomy (GTDB): domain Bacteria; phylum Pseudomonadota; class Gammaproteobacteria; order Pseudomonadales; family Pseudohongiellaceae; genus UBA9145. The sequence goes on along the minus strand of JADFOC010000341.1, from coordinate 901 downwards.
CGCGGTTTCCATGGCTACTAAAACCGATGACCTGGCACTGTTCTCTTATGGTGACATTGGGCCTGCTGGACAAACTGGCGACTAATGCCTGGTTTAGTCGAGGATTTCGCACATTGGCCACATCGGGCATCCACAGGCCTGATTCGAATCCGCGAGCGAGTTGCGGCTCCGCTTGGTAAATAGCGGCAGCATCGATCGTCTCCATCTTGTACCGGTTACGCACAGCCCACCGTCGCGCCGCTGCAGCATCTTCGGCTGCCAGCATGAGTAAACCCGAGCGTCGTAATTCTGGATCGATGCCAGTTTCTTCGACTAGCTCAGCCACCAACTGAGGATAGAATTCCTGCGCCCAACTGGCCAATGCCGTAACCGCAGACTGATAACGCCAGGGATAGAGAGGAGAAATAATTCCCCCACCTGCCCAGGAGGCTTCTTTGCCACATCGCCCTTGGTCCAACAGGACTACGTCAGCATCAGCAGCCGCTAGCTTTCTAGCAAGCAAAAGTCCATTGATACCACCGCCAACTATAAGAAAATCGCTCATTACGCTCGTTATTATCGGTAATTGAATTAATTGGCCTAAACTGAATAGACCACTCTAAACCCAATCACAAGGAGGTGAAAGGGGATGGAAAATGCCAGGGGAGTTACCCTGCTGGAACTATTAGTTGTCGTGCTACTGCTGTCAATTTTAACCGGCATTTCCCTGCCAGGATTCCAGCAACTAATCGAGCAGAAGAAAGCAGACATCGCCATCGGCAGACTGGCGCATGCGATCGAACTTGCGCGTACCTTTGCCATCACAACTGGGCATCTGGTGACGCTTTGCCGCTCAGCAAATGGCGAAGACTGTGGCGGCCAATGGCGGGACGGCACCATTATTTTCACCGATCGAAACGGT
>JADFOC010000340.1 GCA_022563075.1 Pseudomonadota bacterium | reverse complement strand
AACGCCATCAATTAGTAAGCTTCTTGCAGGGCCTCTATCAGCAGGGTAAGTGTGTTTTTGGCATCCATGTCTCCGACGCCGCGTTGATTACCTGTATGATTGACAGTCGTGCCGGAGAGCACTATCACTTTGTGGACAGCGCGGGGGGTGGATACACTTCCGCGGCGGAAGCCATGAAACGACAACTTGAAGCGCGGTCAGCCATTGCAATAACAACACGAAGTGAGGCAACAACACCATGAATGAACGAGATTTTGAATTAGTCTTCAGGGCCAAGCGCCAGGTACAACTTGCAGGGGTATTACGCTCCTGCTTGATGTTTGGCGTCTTCTTCGGTGCGGCGTTGTGATTGCCAGGTATTGATTTTCCGTTTCTCTAGCTGATGCTATTCGTGTTTTTGTTGGTTTCGCTGGTAATCGGCTCCGACCTGATAGCCAATAATGGCGTTGTTTCCAAGCATGACCTGATCCCGGTGATCGAAAACCACATCCACAGCGATGCAGAAGTGCTTACCCGCCATGCAGGCTCGCGCAGCAGGATCTAAGACGGGAGCAACAGCCTATCCCGCTTTGTTATTTCGCACTACTTTCGCCCCGTCGCTAGCGCCGCGAAGATTTGACCAAGGCGCCACCACCAGATACCACGGCACCAAACACATTACCTGCAGAATCCACCGCCACCCCTTCGGGATTCGATCCTTCCGGGTAAGCCGCAACCGTGCCATCGATGAAATAGTCAACGATGCCATCCAGCAGACTACCCACTCGAATACCAGCATGCCAACCAGGATTACGCGTATCATCGAACTCAGATTCCGAATCGGCTACATAAATTGTGTCATCATCGGTAATGTAGATACCACTGGGTCGGCTGAAAGTCTTAAATTCGCCCATATAATTGCCTTCTAAATCAAAAATCTGAAGGCGGTTATTACCTCGATCACCAACTATCAATCGATTTCTGGAATCAATATCTAACGCGTGTGGTGTTTTCAGTTGTCCAGCACCGGAGCCCCAACCGCCCCAATATTTGATCATATTGCCGTTGCGATCGAATTTCACAATACGGGCAACAGTGTCAGGTGTCGCATTTACGCCCTGCCCACTATGGCCATCACCGACATAAATATTGCCATCGGCATCGGTCACCACATCACAGGGCGTTTCGAGTAGCGCATCGGTACCGTCACCGGCCACGCCCGGTTGCCCCAGAGTCAACAACAGTTCACCTTCGGGACTCAATTTATACACGGCATGTCCCTTGCCTGCAGTCGCAGGATTTGCCGGGTTGGGTCCCTGGGCATCGGTGACCCAGATATTGCCATCTCTATCGACATGCAAACCATGGGGAAACAGCATCAAGCCCCCGCCGATCGTCGCCACCACATTGCCATAGGGATCTATTTTTAGGATCGGATCGAGGCTGGATTCCGCACAGCTGTTGGAGCCACAACGGTCTATCGCCCACAGATGGCGGCCGTCTGGATCTATGTCCACCCCCGCCGTCGAACCCCAGGTGCGCTCCCCCGGCAGTTTGACCCAGTTATCTACACTCGAATAGGGATTTGGCCTCTCGTTTATCGGCTCCAGCTGTGCAGAAACTGAATTGATCAGAAATAGTGCAGCAAGAATTACGGTGATTTTCGCGAAGCAACTTCCGAGAGTTTTCATGAGTAAGCTCCTCTACGTTACTAGTGACTCTGGCAGGATGCCGGTCAGAGATACCGACTGATCCGGTGAGTTTTTTTTAAAAAGATAAGATTTGGAGCGTAAAGCAGAGCCAGCCGTAATGCAATCACCTTCAGAGGGTCGTTTCCTATTTTTGTTGCAGCAGAGATTCTATCTGTTGTTTTATCTCTACTTCATCGCCCAACTTGAAACTTCGGTAAGATTGAACGATACGTCCCTGGCGATCTATCAAATAGGAAACAGGCAGAGTGCGGATGCGATAGGGTATTCCAATATCACCTTCCGGGTCGGCCAGAACCGGATAAGAAACGGGATGGTCTTCGAGAAATTGCAGACCATCTTCGGTGTCTTCGTCGACGTTGATCGCAATAAGCTCAAATTCCGTGTTACCAAGCTCCTTATACATTTTGTCATAGGCTGGCAGGGAAACCAGACATGGTGGACACCAGGATGCCCAGAAATCGATGAAAACAACCTTACCGCGATAATCACTGAGTCGAATGCTGTTATCGCCGAGGATTTCCTTGCCCACGAAATCTGGAGCCAGGTCCTGCGCGGCGCTGAAAGAAATCAGCATGGCGCTAATCAAGCCTGTGAAAAATATTTTACAAGGCATAAGTTAATGACACTGCGTAAGAGTAACTGGTCGTGAATTGTATCGCGCCATCGAGATCACGTGCAATTGGCACTCTGCCGGATAAACCGAGGTCTAGCTTATCGGTAAATGAATATTGAACAGCGGGCACGAAATCCAACCACTGTCCTCCTGTGTTGGGAATATCAAAACCGTTTCTCTGGTCGGCCGTGGTATTTCGGTAACGCAGAGAGGCCGAATACGCAAACTTGATTCCAATGTTCTGCGACAGTCCTGCGGTAAAATTAACTTCATCGGCAAATGTGTATCCCCTGTCGTTTTCTTCATCATTATCAATATAGGAAACGGATGCATTGAACTGGATAGTTGCCGCTTGATTGAATGCGTAACTATAGCTGCCCCAATAAATACTTCCTCTTGCACCGATGCTGGGTTGCATGTCTTCCGAGGCGGTGAGAACACCGCCTGCATCGTCTTTCCCGATAGGCAGACGCAGGCCAAAACCCAGGGATAACTGATGGCGAGAAAATGGAGTTTGGTAGATTGGTGTATACCGAAGCAGAATAACACCGTCACTCAAACCCGATGTGTTTTGTTCCCCGAATAAGCTAGTGCCAACTTTTCGGCTATGTTCGATGTAAGAAACCAATCCTGAAACCGCCCATCTATCGGATATGGCATAACTCATAGACACTGCCTGAGAAAAAGAAGAACGCCGCCTGTTGGTTTCATCTGAGATTTGCTTGCTGCCCACCACTAGGTCATTCATTTCGTGAGATTCGGTGGTAAAATTTATATAGAAGTCCCCTGCTTGATTCGCCGATGTATCAATTGCATCTAATAAAGGTACGGCGGCGCAGCCGCACGTCGCCGCATGCACACCGATCGATCCCAGCAAGCTAAGACATGCGAATACGATGAGAAGTAGCAGGCGACTCATGGATAAATATCTGCGTTAGGGAAGAACGCAGTCCAGGCAAACCAATAGGCAATATAGGAATTTGTCTTCTGCAGCTGCGTTCCTGCACGCGGCCCAGTCACAGCAGTCCCAAAAACATCCCACTGTGTGCCTTCATTATCTGTCATTACCACCGGAAGTTGACCCTGTACCGACGAAAAATTCAGGACGGTACAGTCTTCCAGTTGGCGGTTAAAAATAACACCAAAATTTTGTGATGAACTACCGGTAACCACTATGTCCATAGCCCCAACCGTGTCATTTACCACAGTTACATCGCCGTCGAAATTACTGATCGGATAGACTTTTGAGCTGGTTCCTACATTGATGCCGACTACCCGCTCCTTGCGATGCAGCCGGTTATCGCCGCTGTTATTGACATTGAACAGCAGCGAGTTGTCTGTCCTAAACGTACCGTAGGGGTATCTGCCATAGGTGCGGCTAAACCCTGTTTCCGTAGTCATCAGCGTAGTCTGCGGATACATCTCCT
>JADFOC010000339.1 GCA_022563075.1 Pseudomonadota bacterium | reverse complement strand
GGGCGCACCTGAGTCGCTGTCAGGCGGTGGCGCCTGGTCATATTTTCGCTTCAACAATCCACTGTATTCCTTGGATGCATCAATCGGCAAGCCGGTTGGTCCTTACGACCAGATGATTGCGGGACATGCCAGGTCGCAGGGGCTGATACTTGTGACCAATAACATGTCTGAGTTCAAGAGGGCGCCTGGGCTGGGCTGCGCTTGGACAACTGGGCATAGGCTAAGGCTGACGCTTCCCCAGTAAATCATCACTCGCTCTGTTGGAATGCTGGGGTAATTCTCGTTTTACGCCAGGGCTGATTCTGCAAACTGCCTGGCACAGCGCTTGATATCCACCGGCCAGCGGCTGGTTTCCTGCTCGAAGCACTGTCGATCCCGCGCATACACCGCCCTGACCGCCTCTTCGAATCCTTGCAGATCACCGGCGATGGCATACATAAAGCGGTTGGCACTGTCCTGAGATTGCCGAATCTGATCCTCTTCGGCGCCGGCCCTGCGCTGCTGGTCAACCAGGCGCCGCAGAGTGGCAGAGGCCCCGCCACGCTAGGGTATCCAGCCACTGCCAATGCCGTGGCCGCAAGGTCACTTCGCGCCCTACTACGCCCAGCTTGGGCCGGCCCCGGGTCTTTTTAGCGTTGGTGGGCTGTGTTTCTGAAGTCTTTGTCTCGGGAGATTCAGGATTGCTTACGGTATCGAACTCGGCTCCTGTCAAGTCGATGTCCAATTGCCGGCCATCAGCTGCATTGAAGTATAAGATATTGCTTATATCTCCTTGTTTTATGCGTTCTTTAAGCTTTTCTGCGACGGCGTAAAGCGCACCTTCGGCGATCAGATCCTGGGCGCTGAACGCCAGATAATTGCTTGGTGATTCCATGACTGCTGTCCAAATTTAAACCCAGATATTTTATGTTTATACCCGGGCATTAATAAATGGCCGCAGTAAGTCTGAGCAGGAGGTTTGAGTGATGTACTCGGAAGCTTAGATCTTGAGGAGTAGTGGCTTGAGCTTGTCGTTAAAATCGATTACGCCTTCGACGACATATTGTTCATGATTACGCTCGATGAAACGCAGGTCGTAGAGGTAATTCACCATGGTGCCGCGGGATTGGCTCAGCCCTTTCTCGGAAAGATCCGCGCCGGTGTGGAGTTGATGAATCATGGCGCCATTGCCCAGGTGAAATCGAGACACTGGATCCAAGGGATACCTGCCCTGTTTGGCATGAATAAAGTAATTGAACACCAGTTTCTTGATTAGCTCAGCATGCTCTTCAATCGCTTCTGCATTAACCGGTACCTGGCTTACTTCTGCCTTGAGGTTAACCAATTCTTCCGCTTCGTCTTCAGATGCCGTGTCCAGCCAGCGTTGGAACCCAGGAATGGGCGACAGAGTCACGAATTGCTTTATTGTTGGAAACTCAGCCTGCAATACCTGGACTACTTGTTTAATCAAAAAGTTGCCGAAAGAGATGTTGTTCAGGCCAGGCTGGCAATTGCTAATGCTGTAAAAAGTGGCCGTGGTGAAGTCTGGCGAGTCAACATCGATTCCCACCCTGTCCTCAAGAATAGAGTCAATGGATTCGGGAATATGCTGACTCAATGCCACTGCAACAAAGATCAGCGGCTCATCGGTGAGCGCCGGATGAAAGAACGCGAAGCAACGACGATTAGGCGGATCGATGCGACTGCGCAAGTCGTCCCAGTCTTTGATCTCGTGCACCGCCTCGTAACGAATGATGCGCTCCAGAATAGCGGCGGAGGTAGACCAGTCGATGGTCTGCAACACCAGAAAGCCGCGACCGAACCAGGAAGAAAACATGCGCACAAAAACTTCATCCACCGCGCGCAGTTGCGGATGCTCTTGCAGCAGTTGCAGCAAGTCGGTGCGCATACCCACCAAATCATGGGTCGCGCCAGGTGTCTGATTTAACCGGCGCAACAGTTCGTGCCGGCGCGGTTCGGCGGCGCGGGATAACTTGTTGAGATTGGCGCTGGAAGGGTCTTTGGCGTAGTTTTCATAGGCCAGTTTTACCACGGATTCATTGGCGTTAAAGTTTTGCTCAAGATTTTCGAAGAAGGCAAGTTTTGTTTCTGCATCGGCTTCGGTGTACCGATCCAGTAATTGACGCGCGGTGACGATGGCGGAGACCTCACCGGTGTTGCCCATGATCTTTTCCAGCAGTTCATCGATGGATAACTCTTCGCTACCCGAGAAAAACAGGCCGCGTTGGCGTTTTACCAGCGCGCTGAGGAAATCTTGAAATATACCGAATGCCACTTTAATGCCACCAACTCATGAAAATAATTTTCTAACACTGCCCTTAGGGGCTATTTGCCACACTCGTTCATGGGCGTAATAGATCCCGAATTTGAGTATAAATTCGATACTTCCGATTAGCAGCGCAGCTTCGATTTCTCCTGTCACTGCATAGGCTATTAATGCGGTTGTTATTGTGGCGATTATACGCCAGGACAGGGCTTTGAGCAGGCTGCGTAGGCGGGATTCTTTTTCTGGGTTATATGATAGATCCATGGTTCAATGCTCCCTTCTGCCTTGGAATACGCCGGAATCGGTGCAGGAATTTTAGACGTAGATGCCGTGACGCTTACTATTTAGCCTGCTGGATATTCATCACCTAAACTACTTATCACTCTGTTAAAAATTGCGACACCTTCATCGGGCTCTTTGTCTGCTCCATCAGCTTGAAGCTGGCTTTTCACTTCACCATAATCACTCCAATCCAGTGACGCGGTATAGCATTGCAATTGGTGCAATACCTTTACCGTAGTTCTAAATCGACCTTCGCGAGATAAATTTCTCAATCCATTCAGGTAGCTGTCTCTATGCACTGTTGGTACTATAATTTTAGTTTGGTTATCTGAAACCAGTTCAGCATTCATCATGATTCGAGATATCCTTCCATTCCCATCATCGAAAGGGTGACATTCACTCACTAAGAAATGCATGAATATAGCTCGCTTCATGCCTGCTGGTAACTGTTCGTAAATCTTAAAACCATGCACTAATGTGCCTTCTACCAACATTGGCGCTACAAAAACTGTAGCTCCTGCCTTATTCGCTTTTTTCTTAAATTCACCTGGCCTTCCCTCTCTCCGTTCAGCCATTAAAACACTGTGCCTTGTCTTCAATATGTCTATAAAGTTTATCGCTGATGATGGCAGCTTATTCATCTCTGACATGTCGCAGGTGATTTCCATATGCGCTCTCACATCGTGACTGTCTGCATGTCTTTGCTTAATCATAGCTCCTTGAAATACGATTTCTTCTGCTTCCTCTAACGTAAATTTCGTTCCCTCGATGTAGTTAGAGAAATAACTTTCAAAGAATGCCAAATTTCTCCAGCCAGATTCCTCAAATCTATAGGCGTTGTTTGTCAATTTGAGTGGCATGAGATAGTCAGCAAGCGATCTAAATTTCTCCAGTCTGTCCTGGTCGAATGGCTCTCCTTTTGCGTGAGCTATACCAGGGCCTGTCTGTAAACTCCCCGAAATTGTATGCGTCATTAAAATAATGGATATCATCTTATTTAGAGTACTAAATTCCTTTTCCAGGCCAAGTTCTGGAGCTATGCTTTTTGCCTCATCTCTAATCTCATTTAGAGATTCCTCACCCCACTTTCCAATAGTCTTGACCAAATCACTTTCTACCCACTTTGAGCCTAGAGTCTTTTTTTCATTTTCTTCACCACGTGAAGGTCTGAGATTTTCCATTAAATAGCGAGCTTGATTG